>DAOVSZ010000208.1 GCA_030627725.1 Desulfobulbaceae bacterium | reverse complement strand
GACGCTGGATTTCAGGCCGCTGAAATTCTTCCGTTTTGCACGGATCTCTTTTGGGGCCTCAATTTCCCAGATTTTTTTTATCAGTTCTTCAATTGGGATCGACTGGGTATTAATAATGTCTTCTTCTGAAGACAGAAACGACCTGATAGCTTTCAGGAACCGGTCTTTAAGGGTGTTTTCTTTGACATTCAGGGCGGAAATAGCATCATTTATTCCCTGAACGGATATGAGGGCAGGCATAGGAAGTTTTTACCAGGTTGAGAGAATGAGTCTTCTTGAAGCATTAAGTATCAATAATTGCATCTTGAATATAAAGATTATATAATATATTCCATTATTCCAACAAAACATTTTTTATGCCAAAGGAGTTATGTATGGCGGATACTCTCGTTGTTGTTGACAGTAAGGAAAAAGCCGCGGCGCTGCAGGAACAGTATGAAACCGAATTGGAAACCCTTTTGGTCCTGTCTCCACCAGTCAAGGCTTCTTATGTGGTCCCTGAGGACAAGCTCAAGAAACAGGCCCTTTCCTTTTCTTTTACCGCTCTTCCCTCGGAAAAATCCTTTATTGATAAGCTTCGGGAGGGGATGGGCAAGGAAATCTATCTTGCCCTGGACTGCGATCACCGTGGCGAATACTTAAGCTGGTTGATCAGTGAATATATCGTTTCTTCATCGAAAGGGGCAACCGTCCCGAAACGCCTTCACCTTACGGGCTTAACTAAAGAGGAGCTTGAGGAATCCTTCAGGTTTGTGGCGTCTGTTGAGAGTGATATGGCCACGACATATTATGTCCGCTCTCTATTTTTCATGTATCTGAACAAGCACCTTCAGCGTCTTCTCGGGACCCAGGCAGGGCCTGGGAACCTTCCTCTTAATTTTCACAGCCTGACAGCCTTGTTCCTGCTTGATGAGCGCGAAAATGAAATCAAGATGTACGCACCCACCGTAAAATGGCAGGTGATGGTCAAATTGAGTACCGCAGAGGGTGAGTTTTTTGCCAGGATGGAAGAGGTCTACGGGATTACTGATGACGGTTTCCTCAAGGACGCCCAGCAGGGCAAAGAAGTTGTAAATAAGTTCAAGGGGAAGCCGTTCAAGGTCAACAAGATCAGTAAGAGTGAAATTACCGTAGCGCCGCCGGCGCCGTTCCGTCTGAGTGAACTGCTGCAGGAGGCGTATACTGAGCACAGTATCGAGCCGAAGAAAGTGCTGGAGACACTCAGGAAGCTTTTTTACGGAGTTGAGGTCAAAGGCTCTGTAACAGGTCTTATCTCTTCTTTTGTCGTTTTAAAAGACAGTGATCCTTCAGGAATTATCGAAAGGATTCAGGACCATATTGCCGAGGTGTTTGGCGAAGACGCCCTGGCGGATGAGGAGAATATTGTTGAGGCCGGCGAAGATTCTCTTCTGCCCCTCAGACCGGAGGTCTCTGAAGACGAATTAAAAAACGTCCTTGATGAAACGGAATTGAAGCTGTACGGGCTTATTCGCGGCAGGGCCATGGCAAGCCGGATGCAGAAGGCAACCGGGGAAGATATTGATGTGGAATTCGGTATCGGCGGTGAATTTCTTTTCCGTTCCACCTTGCGGACTGTCACCGAAAAGGCCTATATGGAGGCCTATCAGGGACCGCAGGATAAAGAATACCTGAAACCATGCCCGCTGGCAGCGCTGGAGGAAGGGCAGGCCGTTGATGTCAAACAGATTATTCCCGAGCAGACAACCGGTTTTCCTCCAGAGTACTATACATTCGAGAGTCTCTTTACAGACCTTGTCGATTTTTCGATGCCCCTTGATCCAATGACGATCCTGATGATCCAGAGCATGTTGGATTGCGGATATATCTTTATCGCCCCGGATGGATCTATTCGCCCCAAGGAAAATACAACAAAGGTAATCAATACCGTTAACAGGGCATTCCCGACCATGACCGGTATTAACCTTTCCGCGTATCTCGAACAGACGATCGGTGAAGCGGTGAGCGGTCGCAAGGCCCTGGATTTTGCCCTGAAACAGTTTGACCAGACCTTTATCATGCAGGGCAAGGTCCTTGTCAAGGTGGCGGTGCCTCTGAAACGGCGGACACGTCCCAGAACTTCCCGCAGTGTGATCAAGATCCCGGAACCGAAGGCTTCGGAAGAGATTTCAAAACAGTTTAATAAACTCCAGCAGGAAATGATTGAGAAGATGCGTGAGGAGGGCAGGAGCCTTGAGGAGGCCCAGGCCGTGGTTGCGCGTGAAAAAGCAGTTCAAGAGATACCTGCTGAGGAAGTTCCGGAAAAGGCTGAACCGGAGGCCGTGACTGTTGAGGCTCCAGCGCCGCCTGCAGAAGGAGCCGCAGAAGAGGCAGCGCCTTCTGCTGACGAACCGGCAATCGAAGCAGAAGCCGTCCAGGCCGAAGAAGCTGTTCCTGACCTGACGGAAATGGAAGAGGAACTTGCCGCCCCTGAGGCCGCGCCTGCTGAGGAGGTCTCTGAAGAGGTGCAAGAGCTCTTTGATGAGGCCCCGCCGGAAGAGTCTGCCCCACCTCCAGAACCGGCAGCAATACCTCAGGAAGCAGAGGAGGGCGAAACAAAGGAATGCTCGGAATGCGGCCGATCGATGCTGCTTAAAAATGACAGGTTTGGAAAATACTGGACCTGTTCCGGATATCCGGCCTGCCGTCATGCGGAGTCTTTTGAGAAAAAAGAAGCTGCGTTGATGGAGTGTCCGCTGTGTCATGTCGGCAACGTTGTTTCCAAGTTGACGCCGACTGGAAAACCGTTCTACGTTTGCCCGGAGGCTGACTGTGAATTTATTGCCTGGTCCCAGCCGTATATGATTCCATGCCAGACCTGTAATTCCCCCTTTCTTGTGGAAAAGAAAAACATTAAAGGGCAGGTGTTGCTTAGATGCCCGCGGGCAGGGTGCAATTATATGCAGACCAAGCCGGGTGAGGATTATGACGAGGATGTGCTCGATGTCCCGGCTGAAGAGACTGATGGAGTAACCGCTGCAGCGGCTCCTGCCAAGAAGAAGCGGAAGGTGCGGATCAGGCGCCGGCCGGGAAGCACGGCGAGCGCCTCTTCCGGCGGCAAGAAGAAGGTGCGTGTAGTGCGGCGGAAGAAATAGGGAGTTCCTCTATGCCCATATATGAGTTTTTTTGTGAAGATTGTAACATGATTTTTAATTTCCTCTCGGCCAGGGTCAATACGAGCACGATGCCTCCCTGTCCCAGATGCGAGCGGGTGCTTCGACGTCAGATGTCGACATTTTCCACCCTTGGCCGGGCAAAGGAAGATGATGGAATGGATGACATAATGTCGTCCATTGATGAGTCGCAGATGGAAAGGGTCCTCGGTGAACTGGCCCACGATGCGGAAAACATAAATGAGGACGACCCGAAACAGATGGCCCGGGTGATGCGGAAATTTTCGGAAAAGACGGGCCTCAACCTTGGCAACGGCATGGAAGAGGCCCTTGCCCGTATGGAGGCCGGAGAAGACCCTGAAAAGATCGAACAGGAAATGGGAGATGTCCTCGAAGGGGAGGACCCGTTTGCAATGGGAGGGAAAAAGGAAAAAAAAGGCTCCTATAGATCTCAGCCGGTTTATGATGAAACGCTGTATGAGTTGTAGATTTTTTACAGACAGTTTTAAGATTTAAGTATTAAGTTGTAAGTACTTAATTTTATATCAATCTTTGACTTCAACTTAACACTTAATACTTAATACTTATGAGTCCGTCAAACTTTGTGCCTCTGTGCCTGAGTAGTATTATCTTTTAATCCCCTCCATGTATCCAAGCAGTTTTCTTGCAAGTTCCCTGTTGTCTATGAGCAGCGAAAATTCGTGGTTGTAGGCAAGGGCCGAGTGGGTCATATTGTGGCTTCCTGCAAATGAATATCGTTCGTCAATAACCACCAGTTTTGTGTGAGTTGTTGTTTTTTGTGAATCAAAAAATACCTGAATCCCGTTTCTTCGTAATTTCCCGGCAACCTGCCTGTTCTCCTTGTTTATGCTGTCGTTATAATCCGACCTTTCCAGCAGGACTCTGACCTGTACCCCTCTTTTCCCGGCGGCAATCAATGCTTGAACGATTTTAGCCGCCTTGTTTTTTGGCGATTTCGTTGTCTTGAAGAGAAACATTGCCATGTCGATCCGGTTTTTCGCATTTTCAATATAATGGACGAGGGTGGAGTAATACTCCCTGTCCGGCAGCATGATAATCTCTCCCGGGCGTGTTCCGACACGCATCGAGGTCTTAAAAGAAGTGTGTGATCGTCCGGTGTCGGGTTGTCCGGAAACGTCCTGTTCGTAACGCGTCTCAGTAAGCGTGCTTGTCCCTGACAACTTCAGATAGGGCCGGATGGCCTCAAAGGTGTTCCGGCCGATATCCGGGCTTTTGAGGAGTTCCTCCATGGCCTCGAAACGGCCCAGTGACTGACGCAGATTAACAATGGCATGCGCGCGTTCACGACCGATAAAGGGGAGCATCTGCAGGTCTTTTGCGTTGGCGGTGTTTATGTTCAAATGGCCTGAAAGGGCTGCGGCCGAGTGCGGAGAGATAAAGCAGATTGATGCCATAAGGGCAAGGGCAAACCACAAACGAGAACAGCGGATGAAAAAAGTTTTGAGGGGCATATCTTTTCCTTTTTGAGCGGCTAGGTCTGTAATGAAATAACTATCACGCCTTGACAAGCCTTGTGCCGGTCGGATACAACTTCTGCTGTAACTGTTCAGCAGCACCCCATCTGCACACGATCAGGCTGGTTCACATAGGACTACTATAGTTCTCCAGCCTGCTTGTGCACATCTGGGGCACTTCTGAACAGTTACAGGGGGGTAGGCCACATCAGCACCACCTGAATAGTTATCCTTCTGTTTTGCTATCAACCATGAACCATGAACATTGAACCTCTGTAGCTCATTCATAATAAAAGAACCGTGATCATGTCAAACTATTATCTCTTTATCCATGTCAACGAATTTGCGCCGCCCGAGTCCCCGGACACAATTCCCATATCCCAGGCCTATCAGCTTGCCTGCCTGCAGAAGCATGGCTATTCAGGGCGGATCCTTGGCGATTATCAGACAAAGCAGCTGGCGCCGGCAGATCTGAGAAGGGTCATGCAGGAGCATTCTCCAGCCGTTGTCGGCTTTGCAGTGTACGAGGAAAATATCAACCGGGTCCGTGTTCTGGCCCGGTATGTCAAAACGCTGAACCCTTCCACACGTGTCATTTTTGGAGGGCCTCAGATTACCTACATGCCGGATAAGGGATTTTTGCAGATGAGCGAGGTTGATATCCTCTGCCGGGGAGAGGGAGAGATGGTCATGCTCTCTCTTGCTGACGCTGTAAAAGAGGGAAGGCCCTTGGCAGATGTTGCCGGAATATCGTTTAAGGAGGACGGGAAAATTGTCACAACCGACTCTCCTGAAGTGCCTGATGATCTTGATACCTATCCGTCTCCCTACCTTGAGGGCCTCGTTGATCTTGTCGGCAAGAGCCGTGCCATCCTCTTTTCCTCAAGAGGATGCACCTCGCCCTG
>DAOVSZ010000223.1 GCA_030627725.1 Desulfobulbaceae bacterium | reverse complement strand
TCATTATCAGCTGCTGGAGAAGAGACGGATCAGCAAGAATCTTGCCGGTATCAGGACTGATATCCGTCTGGATCGTGATCGAAGATGGAGCTGATGCCTCGATAAGGTCTAAGGCCTCCTTAATGACCGGACGGATAGAAATCGGTTTTCGTTCCTGTTCTATCTGGCGGCTGAAGGCAAGGATCTTCTTGATCAGATTTTTGGCCCGGTTGTGCCCTTCGAGGATTTTTTCAATATGGGCCGCTGCCGGGTGCTCCTTGTCCAGAGAGTGACTGGCGAGGGCGGTGAAGCCGGAAACGGCAGCCAGGATGTTGTTGAACTCGTGCGCAATGCCGCCTGCCAGGGTACCGATTGCCTCCATTCTTCTTGATTGCCGTAATTGCCGTCCCAGGCGGACCTCATGCGTCACATCATGAATAACGGAGACGTAATTGGTCGGGTTTCCGAAAGAGTCACGAACAAGCGAGATTGTCAGGTCCACGATGTGAATGGATCCCTCTCCTTTTTTCATGTCCGTGCGGCCGTTCCAGCTGTCTTCCTGCGCAAGAGAGAGGCGTATGCGACTTATCATCTCTTTATTTTTCAGGAAGATGAGTGAAAAAAGATTTGTGCCGACCAGACTCTCGGTATCGCTCCCGTAGATGTTTTCAAAGGCGGGGTTGACGTATTGAATCGTGCCGTCAATGTCGGTTATGCTGATACTGTCTACTGCCTGTTCTATAGCTGTGGTGAGCCGCCGACTCCTCCTTTCGATACGTCCGCGTTCATGTATCTCGGCAAGGAGTTCAGCATTGACGGTTTTCAGCTCAGCGGTTCTTTCTCTCACTTTTTCTTCCAGGGTGTCCCGATAGAGTTTTAACTCCTCTTCGGCGCGCATCCGTTTTTTGATCTCCAGCAGGAGATTTTTGTTTGTTTCAAGGAGCTGCTGCTGCTCCTGTTCCAATTTTGAGGCTGTGTCCAGGAGGTTGGAGTAGCTGTCTCTGGCCGAGTCAAACATCCTTTCCTGAAGAAGGATGCCGAGCAGGACAAAGAGAGCGACAAAGAGAAAGATGATACCGACCAGGAGTTCTCCAACAATCTGGATCTTGCTGATAAATGAGAAAAAAACAATGATATATCCGAAAAGAAAGAAAAAGATCAATACCTTATGGAAATTGCAGAAAATCTTCAATTCCGCGTGTTCCTTGACCTTGAACTGATCAAGGAGGGGAAGCGTGCTTTTGAATTTGAAAAGATTGATCGCCATGATGACAGCCCCAAGCAGGATCAAGATACTGGGAGCCAGGGAAGTGATGTTCATCTGTGCCTCATATGAATTCAATCCTTATGTTTTTGTTGTGTTTTTTCGGCAGACAGGCAGAGTAGGAAAACGGGTTTGCAGTTTATTTGCGGCTCTTTTTTAAGAAAGAAACAGGATAATTTAATTGAAGCGAACAGTTAAGTTTGTATTATAGCAGGTGAGTGATAAAAAATAAAATATTCATTGTAACTATTCATTTTGGAATTTTCCTGATGAAGAAGGAGCGCTAAAAATGAGAGAAGACATTGTTGATGTCGTAATAGTTGGCGCAGGACCTGCCGGTCTGCAGGCCGCAATTCATGCGGTCCGCAAAAAGGCGTCTGTTCTGCTGCTGGGTCGTCTGGAAAAAAGCAGCCTGTACCGGGCCCATGTGGAGAATTATCTCTGCATTGAAGGGGTCAAGGAGGGAAGTGAGCTTCTTGAGATCGGGCTTCTGCAGGCAAGACGATTCGGCGCTGATTATCTTGCCGAGGATGTGCTGCACATTGAACAAGAAGAAGATACGTATCTGATCAGGGTGGAAAGCGGAAAAGAAATCAGGGCCCGAAGTCTTATTCTGGCAACCGGCACGTCCCGCAAAAAACTGAAGGCGAAAGGAGAAAAGAGGCTTGCCGGTAAGGGAGTCAGTTATTGTGTGGATTGTGACGCCAATTTTTTTAAGGATGCAAAAGTTGTCGTGGTCGGGAATGAAAGCGCCGCGGTTGACGGGGCCCTTACCCTGTTGAACTATGCATCCGAGGTTTTTCTGGTGGCCCGGGACCTGGCTGTCTCGGATGAACTGCGAAAAAGGCTTGATGAGAGCGCGGTACAACTTCAGGAGCGGAACTGGGTCAAGGAGATTCTGGGAGAAAACGCGGTTGAAAGCGTGCTGTTAGAGGATGACACCACCTTAGCGGTGGAAGGTGTATTTATTGAGCTTGGCGCCAAGGGTGCAATTGAGCTTGCCATGAATTTAGGCGTTCTTCTTGATACGGAAACATTCACCCATATTGAAACAGACCGTAAACAGGCGGCAAATCTGCCGGGAGTCTATGCTGCCGGGGACATTGCAGGGCATCCCTATCAGATGGCAAAGGCTGTAGGTGAGGGATGTGTTGCCGGCATGAGCGCTGCAAATTATGTGCGGAAGTTGAAAAAGGAAGAAGAATAAGCAGCCTTGCAATTTTTATAATTTTTGTTATATTTTCTCGTTTTTTTGATGATTGTGACGACTGTACATTATATGGGGTTGGCCTTGGAAGAGGCGAAACTGGCAGCAGAGCGCGATGAGGTGCCGGTGGGAGCGGTCCTGGTCGATCAGGACGGGACCATACTGGCCAGCGACGGGAACAGGAGCATTGAGCTCTCTGACCCGGCAGGACATGCTGAAATGCTCGTCATGCGGGCAGCCGGCCGTCTGCTTGGGAATTACCGGCTTGCCGGGGCCACGCTCTATGTGACCCTTGAGCCGTGTGTGATGTGCGCCGGCGCCATGGTCCATGCCCGAATCGGGAAGGTTGTCTACGGAGCGGAAGATCCCAAGGCCGGCGGACTTGTCTCCCGTTATCAGGTAGGCCGGGACGGCAGGTTGAACCACACGCTTGAGGTTGAAGGCGGTGTCATGGCTGATGCCTGCGGCAGACTGCTGACTGATTTTTTCAGGAGCAGAAGGGGAAAGGCTTAAGGCAGAAGGCAGTAGAATTGCTCCTGTGGAACACAATAACCAATATCTAAAATTCTATAATCCTCTTTTAAAAAAAGTTTTTTCATAGTATGATGCGGGGTCAACTGACGAATCGAGGTCAATAGGTTAGATATGCGGAGAGGTGACCGAGTGGCCGAAGGTGCACGACTGGAAATCGTGTGTACGGCAACGTACCGTGGGTTCGAATCCCACCTTCTCCGCCAGTTTTTTACGAGGTTGTCACAGTTGACTGTGATTGTTTAAGATTTCCAGTAGGATAGCCGGGTCCTGCGCGACAAAAGCTCGCGACCTCCGCCAGGGCCGGGAGGAAGCAACGGTAGTGAGTACCTTTGTGTGCCGCAGGGGAGCCCGGCTATCATTTTTTTCTGTAAAAATTCACCAGCACTTCATCTTCGCCCATTTTTGCCTGCTTGAAGAGCACCAGTATGCTTCGCAGTCCTCAATGAACGAATCTAAAGCACTGGTGAATTTTTACAGGTTGGAGTTTCGCTTAGGTTGGAACAGTTTCCCTCAGATGTCGTCCTTCATAACCCCTAACCCCTAACCCCTGAATTTATATGTCGTATCTCGTCCTGGCCAGGAAATGGCGACCCCAGATTTTTGAAGATGTTGTCGGGCAGCAACCGATTGTCCGGACTCTTAAGAACGCTCTGGCCCGGAACCGTGTCGCTCATGCCATGATCTTCAGCGGGGTGCGTGGGGTTGGAAAGACGACCCTGGCCAGAATCATGGCCAAGGCGCTCAACTGCGAGACAGACGGGGAACGGCCCTGCAACCAGTGTGAATCGTGTAAAGAGATCACTAAGGGCGTTTCTCTTGACCTGAATGAGATCGACGGCGCCTCCAACCGTGGCATTCAGGAGATAAGGGAACTGAAGGAAAATATCAGGTTCCTGCCTGCCAAAAGCCAATTCAAGATCATCATTATTGATGAAGTCCATATGCTTACGACCGAGGCCTTCAACGCCTTGTTGAAGACCCTGGAGGAGCCTCCTGAACATGTCTATTTCATGTTCGCCACAACCGAACTGCACAAGGTCCCGATCACCATTTTATCCCGCTGTCAGCGCTATGAGTTGAAGCGTGTTGGTTTTGACGAACTTGTCGATTTCCTGAAGAAGATCGCTCAAGCCGAAGACGTTTCGATTCCACGGGCATCTCTGGAAAAGATCGCAAGAGAGTCCGAGGGAAGCATCAGGGATGGCTTGAGTCTTCTTGATCAGATTTTTTCGTTCTGTGGCAATGAGGTGAAAGATGAGGACGTGATCGAGGTCCTTGGCCTGGTCGACAGGCAGGTCTATGAGGATTTAACCGGTCGGCTTCTCGGCGGGTCCCTTTCCGGAAGCCTTGATCTTCTTGATAGATGTTACTCTTCCGGAATCGATCTGAAGCGATTTGCCGGTGATCTGCTCTTATTTGTCCGTTCGATGCTGATCTCTAAGGTCAGTTCGCATCCTGAGCAGATCCTTGACCTGTCTGATAATGATCTCGAAAGGCTGCAAGCGGCTTCGGCAGCTTACAGCGTTGAAACACTCTCTCAGCTTTTCCAGGTCCTGCTCAAAGGGGTTGAGGAACTGCATTACTCTTCTCACCCCAGAATGGTTCTTGAGATGACCTTTATCAAGGTTGTCGAGAGCAGTCAGGTTGTTGCCGTATCCGCTCTGCTGGAAAAGGTTGACAGTCTGTTGCAGAACCCCGGCATAAACGCTGGGGGAGAGGAGATGACGCGGCCATCCCCGGTTATGCCGGAATCTTTAATGGCTGGGCCTGTTGCGAAGAAGGACGATGGCCAGAGCAAGGACGATGAACAGAAGATCAGCGAGGAGAAGGCGAGGCCTTCAGCTCGGGAAACACCAGTCGAGGTCCGGCTTGAAAGCCGCGAAGATATGCCTCCTGTTGACTTTTCCTCTCCAAAGGAAGAAAGGGCCGCCGGCTCCGGAAACAAGGATGTCAGAAAGCATTGGGATGAGTTTGTCGAATATGTCCTGGACCGGAAACGGTGGATGGCCCACGTGCTGCGGCTGTCTGCCGGCGCCAGGCAGGAGGATGGCAACCTGGTCTTGAAATTTGAAGCTGTTTCCGAGTGCAAGGTCCTGCAGCAGCCTGAAAACGTCAAGGTGCTGACGGAGTTTGCGCAGGATTTTTTTCAGCGGGAATTGAAGATAAAGTTCAGCCTGCCGGGCACTGATTCCGGCAGCGCTCTGAATGGGGAGCAGAAGGGGCCGCAGGAGGAGCGGCGCGCCCTGGCAAATGATCCCCTTGTGCAGATGACGACGGAGATCTTCGGCGGGCAGGTGGTCAATAT
>DAOVSZ010000054.1 GCA_030627725.1 Desulfobulbaceae bacterium | reverse complement strand
CCATTGCGCAATATTCCTCACTGCTGCCTCCCGTAGGAGTCTGGTCCGTGTTCCAGTTCCAGTGTGGCGGATCATCCTCTCAGACCCGCTAACCATCGTCGCCTAGGTGGGCCGTTACCCCACCTACTAGCTAATGGTACGCAGGCTCATCCCTATACGGTAACTTAAAAGAGGTCACCTTTCCTCTCCTGCACCTGCGTGCAAAAAAGCGTATCCGGTATTAGCACCGCTTTCGCGGTGTTATCCCAAATATAAGGGTAGATTACCTACGCGTTACTCACCCGTGCGCCACTCTACTCGCCCAACCGAAGTCGGACTTTCGCGTTCGACTTGCATGTGTTAAGCACGCCGCCAGCGTTCGTTCTGAGCCAGGATCAAACTCTCCAGTTATTATCTAACCAGATGCTTTGATCTGTGCTTTATTACTTCTTTACTCAATACTTCAAAATATAACTTGGCCCGTTTCATCTACTATTCAGTTTTCAAAGATCGATCCCGCAACGCGAAGCTGCGATCCCATTAGGGAAACAAACACTCTAAATCCTTTCACCTGCTTTGTCAACGTATTTTCTTTAACGCGCATCCGTTGACGCTGCATCCAAAGGACCGAGAAACTACACTAACTCCTACTGCCTGTCAATAGCTTTTCAACAAAGCTATAACAAAAAAATAATGTAACTATTCTAACTGTTCAGCATGGAGTTTAGGCTAATTCTGTAACCACACCTAAAGAGCTACCATCTCCTTATCTCACCAGAAACATCGCATTTCCTCTTGACCCAAGAAGACCGCATGTGACATAACGGTATATATGCAATAGTCAATGCCGAAAGTCGAAACTCGAAATCCCAAAGCCGAAATCACAATTGGAGACGAGGCAATGAAAGAGGCAACATTCTACGAGGTCATCGACAAAGAAAAAAAGGTTGTTCAATGCGCCCTCTGCAACCACAGATGCCGAATCAAGGAAGGCAGACGCGGCATATGCCATGTTAGAGAAAACCAGGAAGGAAAACTCGTTAGCCTCGTATACGGACGCCTGATCAGTGAACACATCGACCCGATTGAAAAAAAACCCCTCTTTCATCTCCTGCCTGCCTCGCTCTCCTTTTCGATTGCTACTGTCGGCTGCAATTTCCGCTGCCGTCATTGCCAGAACTTCGAGATCTCACAGTATCCAAGACTGAAATCAGGACAGATTCCGGGCACGGACAGGACCCCGGAGCAGGTGGTCGAGGCCGCGAAACAACAGGGCTGCCAATCTATCAGTTATACATATATTGAGCCTACTATTTTTTTTGAATTCGCCTATGACACCGCTAAAAAAGCGCATGCAGCCGGGATCAAGAATGTTTTTGTCAGCAACGGCTATACGAGCCCTGAAGCAACACGGGAAATAGCCCCATACCTCGACGCCAACAACATCGACCTCAAAGCGTTTACAGACAAGTTTTACAAAGAGGTCTCAGGCGCTAAACTGCAGCCGGTCCTGGATACGATAAAGCTGATGAAAGAGCTCGGAGTCTGGGTCGAGGTGACAACCCTTGTTATTCCAGGATGGAACGACTCTGATGGAGAACTGCATGATATTGCGGATTTTCTTGTGAATGTCGACCCTCATATCCCCTGGCATGTCACCCGCTTTCACCCGACCTTTGAGATGACGGACCGTCCGCCAACCCCGGCCAACACCCTCCGCCGTGCACGCGATATCGGTCTTCAGGCCGGTCTCAAATATGTCTACACAGGAAATATCCCAGGCGAAGAGGGAGAAAACACCTTTTGTCCCAAGTGCGGAGAAAAGGTGATCGAAAGGACCGGTTTTTATGCAGTCGCCAAAGGGCTCGAAGGTGATGTCTGCCGACACTGCAAAGAGCCGATAGCTGGTATTTTTGCCTGACATACCCCTCAAGAAAAAACATGGCAGCATTTCAAACGAAGATTTTCTTCACACAGCAATTCTTATTGACGAAAACAAGGTTTCAAGGTTAAATACCTTGATTTTTTGCCTTACTTCTGTCGAAATCATAAAAAGACGATCGTACACGTTTCGCTCTTTTTATGAAGAACTTTTAACGAGACTGCTACCAGTTGTACTACAGATTGTATCATATTCTGGGCTGGCTCTTCGTGGTGGCCGGATTTCCTTTTTTTCTTGTTTACAGTCTGCTTACAGGAAAACACCGAGACAGCCTGAGAGAGCGTTTCGGGTATCTCGCTGATGTCCGGTTCAAAAAAGCAAAACAGCAACGCATCTGGATCCATGCGGCATCGGTCGGGGAAGTCCAGGTCGCAAAGCCTCTGCTTAAAGAGCTTTCAAGCTTACTGCCCGAGGCCTCCTTTATACTCTCGACAGTAACAGAGCAGGGGAAAAAAATAGCTCAGGAACAGTTGCCTTCCGGGGTTTCGTGCATCTATGCCCCCATCGACCTGCCGCTGGTTGTGAACCGCGTGCTGCAGACAATCAGACCTGCCGCATATATATGTATAGAAACGGAACTGTGGCCGATGATCATCAGGGAGGCACATGCGAACAATGTCAAACTGTTCCTCTTAAACGGAAGAATTTCAGAACACTCTTTTAGTAACTATTTGAAAATAAAAGGGTTCATGAAAGATGTGCTGGCATATTTTTCTGTTATTGCCGTCATTCAAGAATGCTACAAAGAGCGCTATGTCGCCCTCGGGGCCGCACCGGACAAAATTCATGTTCTCGGCAATGCAAAGTATGACTCTGTCAACGTCTGTCGTCTTCCAGACCTGCAGACACGTTATAAGCACTGGCTCAAACTCAACGACAACCAGCCGGTTTTCGTCGCAGGAAGCACACATTCTGGAGAAGAGAAACTGCTGATCAGTGTTTTTTTAAGCCTCAAGAAAAAACGAAAAGACGTAATCTGGATAGTGGCCCCTCGCCACCTGGAGCGACTCCGGGAAATAGAACTCCTGTTGACGGAATACGGAATTGAATTCGACAGGTTGAGCAGCATCAAGGAGTCCGGGCGCAGTCACGATGTTGCGCTTGTGGACACCATGGGAGACTTGAGCGGACTCTATTCAATTGCAACCTATATCTTCTGTGGCGGCAGTCTTGTTCCTCGCGGGGGACACAATATTATGGAAGCTGCAATCTGGGGAAAGCCGGTTTTCTACGGCCCCAGCATGAAGGATTTTACCGATGCCAAGGAACTCATGGAAGAAGCGGATGCCGGCTTTACGGTCAGCGGCCCGGAAGAGTTGACGGAAAAACTTCTGAGCATGATTGAGCATCCGGACAAATATGCCGCTGCGGCCGAAAGGGCCGGAAAAACGGCATTAGCCCAGCAGGGTTCAGCAAAGAGACAGGCGCAGCTCGTCGCGGACATGCTGTTGAATTCGTAAAAAGCCAAACTCAACAGCATGTCCGCGACGAGCTGTTTTTTGACTTTTCGGAGTCTCACAGTCTCACAAATTCGCTACCTGCGAGACCATCAACACACCAGGAACGCATATTATATGAAAGCACTTGTAGCCCTTGAAGACGGGACCATTTTTGAAGGGGAATCCTTTGCCGCTGCCGGCGAGGCTGCCGGCGAGATCGTTTTCAACACCGGAATGGCCGGATATCAGGAGGTCCTGACAGATCCTTCCTACAGAGGTCAGATCGTCACCATGACCTATCCCCTGATCGGAAATTACGGTGTCAATCCGGAAGACATGGAATCGGCACAGATCCAGCTTGAGGCATTTCTTGTTAAGGAATACTGCCCCTACCCCAGCAACTTCCGCTCAACCGGCACCCTTGCCGATTTTCTGAAACAGCACCAGATTCCGGGCATCCAGGGCATCGATACCAGGGCCCTGACCAGACATATCAGGATGGCTGGCGCTATGAAGGCCGTTATCTCCACCGTTGACCTCAATCCTGAATCCCTGATCCAGAAGGCCAAGGACTCAGAAGGACTGGTCGGCAGAGATATGGTCCGTGAGGTGACCTGCAAAGAGCCTTACGGCTGGACAGACAACGGTCCTGTTTCAGGAAACAACTTCAGCGCCTCCAAACCTGGCGCCTATAAGATAGTCGCCCTTGATTTCGGGCTCAAATACAACCAGCTCCGACTGCTGACGGAAAGAGACTGTGCTGTGCAGGTAGTGCCGGCCACTACATCTGCCAAAGACATCCTTGCCATGGACCCGGATGGAGTTTTTCTCTCTAACGGCCCGGGTGATCCAGCCGGTGTGCCAGGTGTCGTGGACACGATCAAGACACTCATCGGTAAAAAACCGATCTTCGGCATCTGTCTTGGCCATCAGATCCTTGGCCTGGCATTCGGCGGCACGACCTATAAGCTGAAGTTCGGTCACCGCGGAGTCAATCAGCCTGTCAAGGACCTGCTCACAGACAAAATCGAGATCACATCCCAAAACCATGGCTTCTGCGTTGACCTGAACTCCCTTGATCCGGACGAGGTTGAATTGACCCACGTCAACTTGAACGACGGCAGCCTTGAAGGAATGCGGCACCGGAAACATCCGGCCTTTTCTGTCCAGCACCACCCTGAAAACGCACCGGGACCGCATGATTCCATCTATCTCTTTGACAGATTTATTGAATCGCTGAACGCATAGTTTTAAGTTTCAAGTGTTAAGTTTGAAGCAATTTGATTCGCGACTTAACACTTTCCTTAAAGCTTAAATCTTAAAACTTAACACTTGAACAACAATGCCTAAACGTACAGACATACAGAAAATATTGATTATCGGCTCCGGCCCCATCATTATCAGCCAGGCCTGTGAATTTGACTACTCCGGGACCCAGGCGGTCAAGGCGCTCAAAGAAGAGGGCTATGAAGTGGTCCTGATCAACTCCAACCCGGCCACCATCATGACCGACCCGGAGATCGCCGACCGCACCTATATTGAACCGATTACCCCGGAGATGGTAGCCAAGGTCATCGAAAGAGAGCGGCCCGACGCGCTGCTTCCCACCCTTGGCGGTCAGACCGGACTGAATACCGCCATTAAAGTTGCTGAAATGGGTGTGCTTGAAAAATATAACGTTGAGATGCTTGCTGCTGATGTGAATGTCATCCACAAGGCGGAAAGCCGTGAGCCCTTTCGGGCGGCCATGCGCAAGATCGGGCTCAATGTGCCGGAAAGCGTCATTGTGCATACCATTGATGAGGCCCGTGAGGCAATTGACACGATCGGTTTTCCGATTATCGTCCGCCCAAGCTTCACTTTAGGCGGCACCGGCGGCGGCGTCGCATACAACAGCCAGGAACTCGAAGCACTGGCAACTGCCGGCCTTGATCTGAGCCTCAACACCGAGATCATGCTGGAAACAAGCCTCCTGGGATGGAAAGAGTACGAACTTGAGGTCATGCGCGACAAGAAGGACAACGTCGTTATTATCTGCTCGATTGAAAACATGGACGCCATGGGTGTCCATACCGGCGACTCCATTACAGTTGCGCCGGCCCAGACCTTGACGGACAAGGAATATCAGCTCATGCGGGACGCATCGATTGCAATCATGCGGGAGATCGGCGTTGAAACAGGCGGCTCCAACGTCCAGTTTGCGGTCAACCCGGAAAACGGCGAGCTTATGGTCATTGAAATGAATCCCAGGGTCTCCCGCAGTTCCGCCCTTGCCTCAAAAGCAACGGGCTTTCCGATTGCAAAAATCGCCGCCAAACTTGCGGTCGGCTACACCTTGGACGAAATCAGAAATGACATAACCAGGGAGACCTATGCCTCGTTTGAGCCGACGATTGATTATTGTGTTGTCAAGATTCCCCGCTGGACATTTGAAAAATTTCCTGAAACAGAAGACTTCTTGACAACGGCCATGAAATCGGTCGGCGAGACCATGGCAATCGGCCGGACCTTCAAGGAGGCATTTCAAAAGGGCATGCGGTCGCTTGAAATCGACGTCATGGGTTTCGGCGCCGGCAGCCCGGACCTCTCGGGCCTTGACAGGATTGACCTGGAAAAAGGCCTGCGGACCCCGAACTCACAGAGAGTCTTCCAGATTTACGAGGCCCTCAAAAGAAAGATCGAGGTGAACGAACTGGCTGAGATGACCTTCATCGACCCCTGGTTTCTCCACAACCTCAAAGAGCTGGTTGACATGGAAGCGGTCATTGCGGAGAAGGAGTTTTCCGGCCTTGACGCGCCCTTTCTGCGCAAGGTCAAACAACTCGGTTTTTCCGACCGGCAGATCGCTCTCATAACAGGCACCTCAAATGATGACGTACGCGAACTGCGTAAAAAGCTTAAGCTACAGCCGGTTTACAAGCTTGTCGACACCTGTGCTGCAGAGTTCGAGGCATACACCCCATACTATTACTCCACCTATGAGACAGAGGATGAGGCCAGGCTGAACAACCAGCGCAAGGTGATGATCCTTGGCGGCGGCCCGAACCGCATAGGCCAGGGCATCGAATTCGACTACTGCTGCGTGCATGCCTCATTTGCCTTAAAAGAAATGGGGATCGTCAGCATCATGGTCAACAGCAACCCGGAAACGGTGAGCACTGATTACGATACCTCTGACAAACTCTACTTTGAGCCGCTCACCCGCGAGGATGTGCTCAATATAATAGATAAAGAAAAGCCGGAAGGAGTCATCGTTCAATTCGGCGGCCAAACCCCGCTGAACCTAGCGGTACCGCTCGCCAAGGCCGGGGTACCGATCATTGGGACCTCGCCGGACAGCATTGATCGGGCCGAGGACAGAAAACGGTTTCAACAGTTCTTGCAGAAGCTCGGGCTGAAACAACCGGACAACGGAACCGCACGCACGGTGGAAGAAGCACGAAACATTGCAACGGAAATCGGATACCCCGTTGTCGTCCGCCCGTCTTACGTGCTCGGCGGCCGCGCCATGAGGATCGTCTACAACGAAGAGAGCCTCAACGAATACATGAGCACAGCAATCAATCTCTCTTCCGAACACCCGATCCTGATCGACAAATTTTTAAAAGATGCAATAGAGATCGATGTCGATGCCATCTCGGACGGCGAAACCACTATTGTCGGCGGCATCATGCAGCACATCGAGGAGGCCGGCATCCATTCCGGCGACTCGGCCTGCGTCCTGCCCCCCCACTCCCTTTCCAAGGAAATGCTGGAGGAGATCAAAACAGCCACCAAGGTCATGGCAGCCGAACTCAAGGTAAAGGGGCTGATGAATATTCAGTTTGCGATAAAAGATGATGTTCTCTACATCCTCGAAGTCAACCCGCGCGCCTCCCGCACCGTGCCCTTTGTCAGCAAGGCCACAGGCGTACCCTTGGCCAAGCTGGCCACCAAGGTGATGATGGGCGAAAAACTCATCGACCTTGGACTGACCAAAGAGGTTCTCGTCAATCATTTTGCCGTCAAAGAGGCGGTTTTTCCCTTTGACCGGTTTGAAAACGTGGACACCCTGCTGGGCCCTGAGATGAAATCAACCGGCGAGGTTATGGGCATTGATGCCTGTCTTGGCCTTGCCTTTGCCAAGTCGCAGATGGCAGCCGGGCAGAAGATTCCGACCGGAGGCACGGTCTTTATCAGCCTGCGCCGGGGCGACAAGTCGGCCATCCTGCCGGCGGCGAAAAAATTGAAAGAAATGGATTTTGATATCGTGGCAACCAGCGGCACAGCACAATTTCTTAAAGAACATAAGGTGGAATGCGAAAAGGTCTTCAAAATATCAGAGGGCCGGCCGCATATCCTGGACAAGATCCAGGACGGCCAAATCCAGTGGATCATCAACACCTCAATGGGGACGAGAACGACGGAAGATTCATACTCTATCCGTCGCAGCGCTCTTGACTACCATCTGCCCTATACGACGACCATTGCCGGCGTGGAATCGATGGTTGACGCCATATCAACCGCCAGTGAAAAATCCATTGAGGTACGATCGATTCAGGAGTATTTTAAATAAAAGCAGCGTTGTTGCAATCAGCGTCTGGACATTCGTTCTTCCTTGATTTATCATGTTTATAGTCTGTTCAGTTCGATGAGGCGCTTTTTGCACACCCATATAACAAAAAAACTTTCTATAATCATAACACCATACAGACTCCCAATACGGGAGAAGAGGAGAATTTCTTGAATAACTTCTACAAAAATCTGTCCATGTGGCTGGTTATCGGCCTCACTATGGTTCTCTTGTTCAATCTGTTCAACAAACCTCAGCGCACTGTGGTTGAGATGAGCTACACCGATTTTCTGTCCAGTCTCGAGTCCGGCACCATTTCCAAGGTTGTTATCCAGGGAAATGAAATCACCGGCACCGTTCAGGGCGGGAGCAATTTCAGGACCATTACCCCGAACGACTCGGAACTCATTCCTCTGCTCCGAGGGGCCGATATCAATATCCAAGCCAAACCGGCGGAAGAGACCCCCTGGTATATCACCATTCTCGTCTCATGGTTCCCCATGCTTCTCCTTATTGGCGTATGGATCTTCTTTATGCGGCAGATGCAGGGGGGCGGCGGCAAGGCCATGTCTTTCGGCAAAAGCAGGGCGAGGTTGATGGACAAGGAAGACAGTAAAATCACCTTCGATGACGTAGCCGGTATTGAAGAGGCCAAAGAGGAACTCGCCGAGATAATCGACTTTTTAAAAGACCCGAAAAAGTTTACCCGCCTGGGCGGCAGAATCCCGACAGGGGTGCTCCTTGTGGGCCCTCCCGGCACAGGAAAAACCCTGCTGGCAAAGGCCATCGCCGGCGAGGCTGAAGTCCCTTTCTTCACCATCAGCGGCTCCGACTTTGTTGAGATGTTTGTTGGTGTCGGCGCCTCCCGTGTCCGCGACCTCTTCACCCAGGGCAAGAAGAACGCCCCATGCATAATCTTTATCGACGAAATCGATGCTGTGGGCAGGCACCGTGGAGCAGGTCTCGGCGGCGGACACGATGAAAGAGAGCAGACCCTGAACCAGCTGCTCGTTGAGATGGACGGCTTTGAATCTAATGAAGGCGTTATCATCGTGTCGGCAACAAACAGGCCGGACGTCCTCGACCCTGCCCTGTTGCGGCCGGGCCGTTTCGACAGACAGGTTATGGTGCCTGTTCCTGATGTTAAGGGAAGGGAGCAGATCCTCGTCGTACATGCCAAAAAGGTCCCGCTTAGCGACGATGTCGACCTTGCCATCATTGCCCGGGGAACGCCCGGATTTTCCGGCGCTGACCTGGAAAATATGGTCAACGAGGCAGCGCTCCTTGCCGCGCGGACCAATGTAGACCAGGTCTCGATGGAGCTTCTTGAAAAGGCGAAAGACAAGGTCATGATGGGGGCTGAGAGGCGCAGTCTGATCATCACCGAAAAAGAAAAAGAAATCACCGCATATCACGAGGCGGGCCATGCCCTGGTGGCAAAGCTCTTGCCGGACACGGACCCGATTCACAAAGTGACTATTATACCACGGGGCAGGGCCCTTGGGTTGACCCAGCAGCTTCCCCTTGAAGAAAAATACACCCACTCCAAGACCTTTCTCCTGAACAACCTCTGTATTCTGCTGGGCGGCAGGGTTGCGGAACAGGTCGTCTTTCATGAACTGACCACCGGAGCAGGCAACGACATTGAACGGGCTACCGATATCGCACGCAAAATGGTCTGCGAATGGGGTATGAGTGAAAAGATCGGGCCTCTTTCATTCGGTAAGAAAGAAGAACAGATCTTCCTCGCCCGCGAGATCTCCCAGCACCGTGACTACAGCGAAGCAACCGCAATCATGATCGACGAGGAGGTCAGAGAGTTGGTCACCACTGCCAATTCCACGGTGACAGACCTCCTGACGGAAAACATATCCATTCTCAAGGACATTGCCCTGGCCCTTCTTGACAAAGAAACGATCGTCCTCGAAGATATTGAAAATATCATGAAAGAACACGGTGTTAAAATTGCCGGCACGAACGATACGGCTGCAGCAGAAAAGAATGATAAAGAGAACAGTGAAGAATCGGAGAACCAGACAAATGCTCCTGCCTGAGTGTCAGGCATCTGTCTGCCTTACCTGAACCGATATCCTGACTCGCATTGAATCGCCGACGTGCAACGTGACACATCACATATTGATCTGAAAATTGAGGATAACCGGGTACTCATAATGGGTATCTTGAACGTCACGCCGGATTCCTTTTCAGACGGCGGCAGGTTCAGGACCGAAACAGAGATTCTTGATCAGACAGAAACAATGATTGCCGCCGGCGCCGATATTATCGATGTTGGAGGTGAATCTACCCGCCCATTTTCAGACCCGGTCACTATCGAAGAAGAACTTGCTCGCGTCATCCCGGCAATTACAGCAATCAGGCGCCGTCATCGTACTCCTGTCTCCATTGATACGACAAAATCAGAGGTGGCGCGGCAGGCGCTTTCCGCCGGCGCGAATATTATCAATGACATAAGCGCCTTAAGATATGACCCTGAAATGGTGCATCTGGCGCGGGAGAGTAAGGCGCCGATCATCCTCATGCATATGCAGGGCACACCGGGCAACATGCAGGTAAACCCGGACTACCATGATGTGATAGAAGAAATTATCGTCTTTTTCAGGGAACGGATCGCTTGGGCGGAGCAAAACGGCGTCTCCCCGGACAAGATTATTGTTGACCCTGGAATCGGTTTTGGAAAGACCGTCAACCATAACCTCACCATCCTGAACCACCTGGCATCTCTCAAGAAACTGGGCCGTCCCGTCATGCTGGGACATTCCAGGAAATCGTTCATGGAAAAAATTCTTGGACTGAAGGCGGAAGAAAGAGATCTTGCAACCGCAGCAGTATCAGCTCTTTCCGTATTGCAGGATGTATCGATCCTCCGGGTACACGACGTAGACGCGACTGCACAGGCCGTCCGACTGGCTCTTGCCATCCGAAACGCACCTTGAAGGGGCATTGCTGAACAGTTACAGCATGGCGTTTAGACTAATTCTGCTGCCACACCTGAACAGTTGCATAATCTGAATAAATTTTGAGCGCAGACATTGTCGGTCTCGTAGATAAGCGAGGCACGAGACTTCGAAAAACACGAGACGGACGCGTTAACCGTCTCTATCCTGTTCGTAAGACTTGCGTTTCGTATTTTGAAACGCTTAGTCAAACAATCCCGCTGCAAGCGGAGGGCCTTTTGCCCGTGATTGAAATCATTGAATACGAATTCAGCGATTACGACTTTTTACAAGGTTGTCAACATTGAAAAACAGACTCGACAGACTCCTCGCCTATAACAGAAACCGCATGGTGAAAGCGATGCGGTTTAACAAGAATAAGGCGGACATCTATTTCAAGGTACTCCCCTTTCTTCTGCATTCCCACTACCCTGACCTGCCGGGTTATATCGAAGATGAGAGATGCCTGTTCGGCATCCATCGTTTTCAGCCCGAAAAGGTCTTGGATTTTGAGCTTTTCAGGAAATTT
>DAOVSZ010000107.1 GCA_030627725.1 Desulfobulbaceae bacterium | reverse complement strand
CCGTGGACTACGGGGAAGGCGCCAGTACCAGCGCTTCGCTTGCCTTTGTGACTGCCGGTTTTCAGGTGAGCAGCGCCACCCGGATTGTAGGCCGGACACAGCCAGTCACTCTACAGGCGACAAGCGGCGGATGTGGGGTAAACCTGGACTATGATGACATAAAAACCCTGAGAATGTGGGTAACGCGTGAGGCTTCCGACCCTGGAGGCACAGCCCCGGAGATCAATAGCACTTCCCTTGACTCTCCGATTGATATTGTAAACGTAGATTTTACCGATGGTGTTGCCACCATTAACGTTGATTTCCCGGATGTAGGGTACTTTAAATTGTTTGTAAGGGATGAAGATGGGGACGGCGATGCCGATAACAACGGTACGGATGATGACATAGACGGCAACTCAAATCCGTTTGTGGTGCGACCGTTTGGACTCGGATTTACGAATATCAGAAAAGGTGGAACAACTAACCCTGGAGGCGATGCAACAGGAGGCTCAGGTTTTATTGCCGCCGGCGACACATTCGAGGCAACAGTGGCTGCATACCAATATGATGCGGCAGATGATGCTGATTCAGACGGTGTTCCTGATGCTGGGCGTGTTATTACCGACAACGGCAATCAGAAAATCGGGTCATTTGCCTGGGACACAACATTATTAGTTAACCTTGATACCCCTGCCGGCGGCACAACCGGAAGTCTGGGAGGAGACACTTCCCTTGCCTTGGCAGATTTCTCAGGAGGTACGGCCGGCGAAGCGACAACAACCGATTTGACGTATAGCGAGGTCGGCAGCATCACGCTACAGGCGGATACCAATAATTATCTGAACAGCGGAGTTGATTTTTCAGGAGAAAGCCTTGTTGTTGGGCGGTTTTATCCGGACCATTTTTCATTGACTGCCGGGAGTATAACGCCGTGGTGCGTCGCCGGCGGCTTTACCTACATGGACCAGCCGGAACTCAGTGTTTCCTTTACGCTTGAAGCACAGAATCTTAACGATGTAAAAACCGTGAACTACGATGCAGATCTGTACGATGCAGGTGTGGCAGATATCTCGCTTATGGCGGAAGATAGCGATGACGGGAATGATCTGTCTTCACGTCTGAACCCTACCGCAGCAACCTGGGTCTCAGGAGAATACGATCGCACAGCGGAAAAGCTGACTTTTTCAAGACTTGCAACTGGTCCTGACGGGCCGTATCATGCTTTGGATATTGGTATACTCATATCGGGAGACGCTGATGGCCGAGGCTTGGATGTTGTTCTTGATATGAGACCCGATGACGCTGGAGACTGTACTCTCGCCTTCAACTGCACCGGGAAAAAAATCGACAGCCCTACCGAGGTAGTATGGGGGCTCATCGCGGTAGACAACGTATATGGCCCGGAAGGAGAGGTCCTCAGTCTCCCTGTATGGGCCAATTATTTTGTGTCCGTAGACCCTGTTGATCCCAGTATTAAATATTTCGATAAATATCCATCGGATACCTGCACCGATACAAGCGTTTTGACCTGTGCTGATCCGGACCTAGCGGACGATTTGGACTGGGATGAGGTTACTATAAGCGGTTCAAATATCGGACACGGAGAGGCGTATACCTTGACCCCGACAACCAGTGAAGCCGGGTCGCTCGACTATGAGCTGACGGTAAGCGCATGGCTGAAAAATGATTGGGACAGTAACGGATCTTATGCTGAAAACCCGAAGGCAACCGCAACATTCGGACTATATCGGGGCAACGACAGGATCATCAACTGGCGGGAAATTGCGAGATAGTGCCTGTCCATAAAAGGTCCATACAAACGAGAGATACATTATGGCAACAAAAACATCGGCACGTGAAATCGTTATCGTCTGTGAAGAACATATCTTTCAGGGCTCGATCAGGACCAAGGGAAAGGTTGACCGATCAAAGATATCAAGCTTGATCGACCTGCTCTCAAACCCGGTCAAGACCCAGCCGGACGATCCGACGGCCCAGACAGGAAAAGACCTGTTGTACATCTCCGACGCGCTTGTCTATTCCATCAAGTCGGACAGCTATGAACAGATGAAGGGGCTGTATCTCCCGTCGGAAAACATCATCTTTGCCTTTGAGATCAAACCCGACCAGTTTGAAGGCAACCCTGCCTTCAAACTCCAGGCACAGATGGAGTACACCACCCGGCAGCGCTTGAAGATCGGGATCGGCGAGTACACCTTTGAGGGCTGGAACATCAATTTTTTCAGCAGGTACAATAAACCGAACATCGATTTCATCGCCATGATCGATGCGGAGCTCGGGTTTGCCAAACCGATCCGGGTCGATCTTAAGAACCGGCCGTTTTATGCCCTGAACAAGAGAAAGATCAATTATATCGGGATGTGAGAAAAACGAGGCACAAAGTGAGAAGGCGGAAGGCGGAAGAAACAAATCAGCGTGGGTTTACCATGATCGAACTTGTCATGGTCATTGTCCTGCTCGGGACTCTTTCCGTTATCGTCACGGTCAAGTGGCCGTCCGGGATGAAGGAGCGGGCAGCGGTGTTAGAGTTCAAACGGGCCGTCCGCCATGCCCAGCATTATGCCATGACACGGGAGTATACCGGTGTCGCTTCTGTTTGGGGCATCTCTGTTTCAGGGAATACGTATACGATAAAACGGTATGATGGTCCGGATGTTGAAGGCGGGACTCTTTCCGTTGAAGGAATTACAGGCAAGACAGGGGTCTGGTTCAATGGGCTTGGGGAGCCGTTTATTGATGACGCAGGCAATCCGGTGACCGACACAGACTACACGTTTACTATCGGTGATAACGGAAAAATAACTGTCTGTCCGGAAACTGGATATGTTTTGGAAGGTATATCGTGTCCATAATTCTTGGGACCTGAGCGGTTAGCCATTAGCTGTCAGCAAATAGAAAAGAGATATGAACAACCGGGCAAGAAAATCAGTTAGATATTTGAACGCGGAATCAGGCTTCACCCTGATCGAACTGGTGATCACCATTGTGATTATGGGTTTTATTGCAACGATTATGATTCCCTTTATCCAGTCGATCACCCACAGCCCGGACCCGATGATCAGGCAGCAGGCCATCGCGCTTGGCCAGGCCCTGATGGATGAGATCCTGGCAAAAAGGTGGGATGAGAATACTCCCTTGGGTGGGGGACCGTTAAACACCGGAGAAAGTTCGAGAGGGGCAGCTGTCGCGACTGCGGTTGCAAGTCTGATTAATGAAGGGGAGGCAAGAACCGCATATGATGATATAGACGATTATAATGATCCTTCAATGGATGTGATTGACACCTTTTCAGACCAGGCCGGGGGGGCATTTACCATGACTGGATTTTCAAGGTCTGTAAGAGTTGAATACATTCCCAGCAATGCTGCGACTATTGACGCTGACACACCTTCGGCAGTCACAAGCGGTAATCCAACGACAGACACAAAACGTATTGTTGTTACTGTAACATCGCCCTTGGGAGAGGCATTTAATTTTGTGGCTGTGGAGTGTAATATATGAAAAAATCAGGTTCAGGGTTAAAAAATTACATGATTTAAAAGGGTTGTGTCGTGTGGCAAGTATTACCTAACATCAATGAATTCTCTCTCCAGCAGGGAGAGGGAGATTCTTTGTGCCCGAAGGGGAGAGTTGGGCCAGCCTCGTCCATCGCTTTAACGGGGGAAAAAGGCTTCACCCTTATCGAGATCGTCATGGTCATTGTGGTTCTGGGGATACTCGGGGTGGCTGGGGCTGACTTTATCGGTACGGCATTCAAGGGGTTTTCTCAGGCTGATGCTCGCATGGACCTGTATGAGGAAGGGAAAATGGCCCTTGTCAGGATGGAGCGGGAACTCCGAAACGTCGTGCCTTACGCAATTAACCCTCCTCCTGCCCTTCCTGCCGATCCTGTCCTGGAATTCGGAATGGTTGATGAAACGGCCATGCAGAATGTCTTTGGCAGGTATACCGAAACCGCTGGAGATTTTCCAACCAATAAACTGAATGATGAGAATGGCGCTTCCGCGTCGCCGGAGATCGGATGGATACTTGCAGTATATAATACGAAATGGGACCCTGATTTTACTGATGGCGACCGATTGTTTCGTGTTGCTGATGTGAAAATTAACAAAGAAATGAGGTTCAATCCTAAAATTATAGAGCCTTCTCCAAAGCAACGCTACTATGTCGTGGACAAGGCTGTCAGATATTACAAGTCAGGAACTACATTATACCGCTCTGAAGATGATACAGTTAGCGATTCGAATCCTGCTGTCGACTTGGATGGCGCCACAGGATACCCCCTGACAACTCATGTAGACACGCTGACATTTCAATATGCACCCGGGACGCTGACCCGAAACGGTCTGATTGTAATAAATATGACCTTGAAGAAGGATGATGAGCACGTTAAATTCCACAAGGAGGTCCATATACGAAATGTACCTTGATCAGGAGACGGAAAGGAGGTTTCTTGTCAACTCCGTTCGAAACAACAGAGGAATCGGGCTTATTGCAGTCATCTTCGTTATTGTAATCATGTCAATGTTCGGGCTGCTTATTGCCCGGTTTGTGACCATCGGTTCGACAATCTCAATAGAGGATTATCTCTGGGCCCAGGCAATCTATTCGGCTGAATCCGCGGCCCAGTTGCAGATCTTATGCAACGACGTCGGAGGTAACTTGGGCGGCCCTGACCACCTTTCTACTCTCTCTCAGGTAGGACAATTTTCTATAACAATTGGTGATGACTGGGGAGGTGTCGCCTCCCCTTCTACTGTCAGCGTGCAGGCAACAAGTACGGTCGCAGGGCAGGACATTGTCCGCACAATAGAAATAAAATACCGCCTTTAGTAAACTTTTCCCGTAACATACCGATATAACTTTTAATTGACGATGCGCAAGAATCCGGTGTGGGTTGAGAGAAAAGAGCGCCGGATATGGTATGAAAAAATAACAGAAAGTCAGAAGTCAGGATTCTTTTCTTCTTTTGAAAGGTTCACTCTGCCTTCCGACAACAGAGTATGAGTTTCCGTGAGTAAACTTTTTGATACGTTAGAAAAAATCCGGCGCCACGAGGCTGTGCAGGTCCCCCGAAAAAGCGATGGTCCTGTTGTAAAAAGGGGAAGGAGAAAGCCGGCTAAAAGGCCTTCGTGGGTATTGCCTCTGGTTCTTGTGTGTGTAGCAGTCGGGGTGCTGTATCTTTACAGCCCCTGGGCCGGGAAGCGAATCCAATGGCCGGACCTTTCTGCTGTAAAACAGATGATTTCAGGAGAAAAGAGGGCAAATGAAACCGTTTCTCGCCCCGAAGGGCCCCCGCCTGTCCAGACCGAAAAGACTACTGAGCCTGCTCTCGCTGAACAGGGAGGAGTGGCGGAATCGGTAAAGAAAGGTGAAACAGCAACAGGGAGCATGGAATTTGTCCTGCTGAACAACCAAGGGGCTGAATTTATTCGTAAAAAAGACTATTGGAAGGGTATTTATTACCTTGAACAGGCAATGAAAAAGGACCCGAAAGCGGTCGCGCCGCTCGTCAACCTCGGGGTGGCGTTTTCCGAATTGGGGTTTTACGGCCTTGCCATACGCCGCTTTAAGGAGGCACAGACACTCGATCCTGATCATCATCTCCTGAAGGAAAATCTTGCTGTTCTTGATAAGGCGGGAATTTTAAAATTATGAACTTTCTTCCAAAGAAAAAAAGACACTTCGCCCTTGCCGGTGACGGTCGGCTTTCTGTCCTGGCAGAGGTGCTCCGGACCTCGACCGGCATCCCGACGCACAGGATCCTGGCCATGACCGAAGGGGTGGTGAGCGACGAGGCGGTCCTTGCTCGTCTGCTCACGAGCGCGGGCGAAATGAAAGGAAGAATCTCGATTGCGCTTCCTCTGTCTCATTTTGAGACCCTGTCGATGCCTTTGCCTCTGATGCCGGAAACCAGCATCGGCCGTGCGTTGCCGTATCACCTTGGAAAGGCGCTCAGCAGACCGCTCAAGGAGTATGTGTACGACTGGCAGATCACGCAGCGGCGGAAAGAGCAGCTTGAGGTCGGCGTATTTCTCTATCCTGAAAAGTCGTTTCAACAGATGCGGAAACAGCTTGCGGAAAAAGAACTTGAAGTGACCAATATGGAGCCGGATGTCTTTGCCGCTTTTGCATATCTGGGCAGAGACGGGCGATTGAGCCCCAGGGAGACGACACTCTGCTGCCTCCTGTGGCCGGAGACGATCTCTCTTGCCGTATACGAGAACGGCATCCTGGCTCTTGTCCGCACTGTGCCGACGTCTCAGCCGACAACACCCTTCGGCGTTGTCGAGGAAGAAGAGGAGTCCGTACCGGCAGAGGAAGTGGGAGAGGAAGCAAAGGCGGAACCGACCGAAGAGTCCCGGGGGCTGCTGGCTGACACTGAGGTGGATTCCATTCTGGATGGCTTTGATCTGGGTGGCGGCGGCGGTGGTGATGGTGGCGATGATTCCGGGCTTTCCCTTGAGGCGGTTGACCTTGAGGGGGCAGGAGATTCGATTTCTCTTGAAATGCCGTCGGATGATCTGCTCGGAGAGGCGCCTCTGGCTGCCCCTGCTGCAAACTCTATGATCTGGCCTGATTATATTGAGAGCGTGACGCTCGATATTATGCGGACGCGGGACTATTATGTCTCGGTCGTGAAGGGTGAAGCGGTCAAAAATATTGTCGTCAACGGCGCTGAGGATTTTAAAGAAGAACTGCAGGAGGCGATCAACGGATCTTTACGGATGGAGTCTTCCTCCCTTGCCCGCGCAGCCCTTGGCGCGGATTGCCCGACATCGCTTATAGCGATCAGTATCGGCACTGGAATGAGGTGGTAAGATGCAGCTTCAGCGTATCAATCTTGTACCTGCCAAACCGTTTGCAGAAAGAATCAAGCGCGTGACACCATTCGTCATCGGCGCATTTTTAGTCGTGACAACGCTTGTCGTGTATGCCCAGTACTTGTTTGTGTCCAGGCAGTTAGCGCGGATCGATACCGAACTGACGGAAAAACAGGGCGCGACAGACAGGTTTGAGACGTTGCAGAGTCAGGTGGCCGTTTTGAAGGCCGAGGTGGCCCGGCAGAAGCAGGATTATGCACAAATCAAGAAACGGGTAAGCGAGATTTCTTCAGCAAAAACGGAGAAAAATAAATTTTCACAGGTGCTGCAGCACATTACGCAGATCCTGCCGTCCACGGTCAAATGTAATTCGATATCAATACAGCAGACCAGCGGCAAAATATCCGGATCAGCGGTAAAATACGGGGACCTGCCTGATTTTATCAGGAAAATGAAGCAGGACCCGCTTTTTGCAAATGCAGTGCTGCTCGATATTGTACAGGATTCGAAAAACAGTATAGGCCGGCTTTCCTTTAACATCGATTTCAAACTCAATGAACATTAACGAGGAACTGCAAAAATATATCGACCTGGTCAACCGCTTCTACATGCTGGTGCGGACTGATGCGGCGGTTCGCGGCGAGGTCCGGGTGCTGGCAATGGGGATCCTCTGCTGCTTTGTTGTTGCCTGGGGCGGGAAAACAGTCTTGATTGAGCCAAAGACAAAAGCGATCAACGCGAAACAGGCTGAACTTGCGGCCCAGGTCGAATCACCGCCCGGGACCGATCTGCTGCTTACCGGAAGCGCAATGAAACTCGAGAAAGAGAAAAAGGAACTGGAGGGAAAAAAAGAAATTCTCAACATCCAGGAAAGGGTGCTCAGGGAACACTGGCAGGAACTGGCCGATCCGGAGACCTTTACCCAGGTCATACTGACGCTGCTCCCTGGCGCGCCGTTGAATATTCAGGAAAACATTGGCGGAATGAAGGTGGCGGCAACGCGAACGATCGATGGTTTTGAGCTGCATCCCGTTTCTCTTGAGGGGGAGACGTATTATTATAACCTTGTCAATTACCTCCAGTACATAGAGCGTCGGCAGGAGATAGGCATGATTGATGACCTCAAGATCGAGGGCCTGCCTCCGCAAGGGGATGAAAAGCGCGGCAGGGTCAGGTTCAGTATGATTGTCGGGAGATTGATGATGAAGCAATCGTAATTCCGGCAAGCCGGAGCAGTTAGCCATTAGCGATTAGCTTAAGATGAAGAGATCATTTATTTTATAATAATAACTCCCCAGGCTAACTGCTAATAGCTAACAGCCTAAATAGCTTTATAAAGATAAACGCTATGTTACATCGAAAATGTGAATTTTATTTTTTCTGTTT
>DAOVSZ010000177.1 GCA_030627725.1 Desulfobulbaceae bacterium | reverse complement strand
CGGCAAGCGACGGGTTTCGGGAAGGACGGCATTGACGAAGTGCGGCCTTTCTCCTTTTAAGCATTTGACAGAACTAGGGCAGCGGTGGATCGAGGTCACCCAGGCAATGACCTCGATCGGCGCGCTTGCGGTCTCTGACAGTATACGCCTGTACAGGCTTTCTAATATTGCCGCAGCCATGAGCCTTGAGGTCCTGATGGGATCAAAGACCGAGTTTGATCCCAGGATCCAGCAGCTTCGGCCTCATCCCGGCCAGGCCCGGGCAGCAGCCAGCATGGCCCGGATCATCAGAAACAGTGAAATCGTCTCTTCCCACAAGGACTGCAAACGGGTTCAGGACGCCTATACCCTGCGCTGCTCCCCTCAGGTGCATGGGGCAAGCCATGATGTGATCAGCCATGCCCTGAAGGTGATTGAGATTGAGATGAACTCCTCGACCAACAACCCGCTCATCTTTGCCGAGACCGGGGATTTTTTGTTAGGCGGCAATTTTCACGGCCAGCCTGTTGCCATGGCCATGGATTACCTGTGCCTGGGGGTGGCGGAACTAGCCAATATATCCGAACGGAGGATCGAACGGCTGGTCAACCCGATGCTCTCCGGGCTGCCTGCCTTTCTGGTTGATAACGGTGGCCTGAACTCCGGTTTCATGATCGCCCAGTACGCGGCAGCAGCCCTTGTGTCCGAGAACAAGGTGCTGTGTCATCCTGCGGTGGTTGACTCCATCCCGACCTCTGCCAATAAGGAGGACCATGTCTCCATGGGAACCATTTCGGCCAGGAAATGCCGGGACATTGTCAAGAATGCCGAAGAGGTGATTGCCATTGAACTTTTGTGCGCGGCCCAGGCGCTTGACATGTTTACCAATCTGAAGCCGGGCGAGGGCAGCCTGGCGGCATATCAAATAATCCGCGAGGCCATCTCGCATCTCAAGCACGACCGGGTTTTGGCAAAAGACATTGCGAAGATGAAGGAGCTGATGTGCGGCAATACGATTCTGGATGCGGTGGAAGACAAGGTGGGGTGTCTGTTTTAGTATTCAGCCCTCAGCGTTCAGTTTAAAATTTTAAGGAAAATTATATGCAGGAACTCCATCCCAAGACAATAATCGAACCATTCCGTATCCGCTCTGTTGAACCGATCCGTTTTACGACCATGAAGGAGCGTGAGGAGAAGTTGAAAAAGGCCGGTTACAACCCTTTTTTGCTGCGGGCGGAAGACGTCCTGATCGACCTCTTGACAGACAGCGGCACCGGCGCCATGTCATCCAAACAATGGGCCGGAATGATAGCAAGTGACGAATCGTATGCCGGCGCTTCGTCCTTTTTTCGCTTTGAGGCCGCGGTCCGGGATATAACCGGGTTCAAGCATGTCATCCCCACCCATCAGGGCAGGGCGGCGGAGCATATTTTATTCAGTACCATTGCCGGACCTGGTGATGTCATCCCCAACAACACCCATTTTGACACCACGCGCGCCCATGTCGAGCATGCCGGAGCAGAGGCGCGCGATCTTGTTATTGCCGAGGGGAAAAAGCCGCAGGCGCAGCATCCCTTTAAGGGCAATATGGACGTCAAGGCGCTGGAAGCGGCAATCAAGAAGGTGGGTCCCGACAATATCCCTCTCGTCATGATCACCGTTACCAACAACTCCGGCGGCGGTCAGCCGGTCAGTATGGAAAATATCCGGACGGTGAGCACGATCGCTCGGAAAAATAACATTCCATTTCTCTTGGACGCCTGCCGTTTTGCCGAGAATGCCTGGTTCATCAAACAACGCGAAAAAGGCTATGCCGACAAGACGCCGATAGAAATCGCCCGTGAGATGTTCGGGTATGCCGACGGCTGCACCATGAGCGCCAAGAAGGACGGGATGGCGAATATCGGCGGGTTCCTGGCGATCAACGACGATGATCTGGCAGCCCGATGCCGAGGGTTGGAGATCCTGACCGAAGGGTTTCCGACCTATGGCGGCATGGCCGGCTATGATATGGAAGCCATTGCCCTCGGGCTCTATGAGGTGTTGGATGAGGGATATCTCCGCTACAGAATCCGATCGATCGAGTATCTTGGAGAAAAATTGATCGCAGCAGGGATCCCGATTGTGCAACCGACCGGCGGCCATGCCCTGTACATCGACGCCCGCGCCATGCTGCCGCACATCCCTTTTTTGCAGTACCCGGCATGGTCGTTGAACAACGCCCTGTATCTCTTAGGCGGCGTGCGCGGGGTTGAGATCGGTTCCGTCATGTTCGGGATGCAGCCGGACGGAAGCGAGAAACCGTCGGCAATGGAATTGGTCCGCCTCGCCTTTCCGCGCCGTGTCTATACCCAGAGTCATGTCGATTATCTGGCAGAGGTCCTGCTCTCCGTCAATTCCCAGAAAGACAAGCTGCCCGGCTACCGGATCGTGGAACAGACACCGGTCTTAAGGCATTTCACCGCCCGGCTGGTGCCGGTCGATCTCGCTTCTCAAGGTGAATGATTATCCATTCCGTCTTCCAGGGCGTTGATATAATGCATTATGAATCCGAAGATTTCTCCGGTCGTTTTTCTGTTCATCTCTAAAAAGGAGATTGCAGACTGATGGTTGCCTTTTTTTTGCCGGTCGGACCGGATTATTCTTCCGGTAATTGTCAGAGGATGTTGGGGCCGGAGGGACAGTTTTACCTGCATGGTAGCGCCCGGCGTATAGAGGGAATTGTTTTCAAAGAGAAGACCGCCGCCTCCGATATTTACTGCAGTAGCCGTATGAACAGCTGCTGATTTTTCCCCTAATTCATATGTCCTGACAGTCCCATGGAATGGAACCCTGACATATCTGCGCATATTTTGAGAAAACATGCTGACAGTATTTTTCCCCATTGCCTTGGCTCGATACAACGCTCTGTCTGCGCGTTGAAGTAAATCATCAGATGTAATCGCATCGTAAGGAAATGCCGCCAGTCCACAACTGATGGTCTGTTTGATTATTTTTCCGGTGTCTTCAAATGATAACTTTTGAATCTCCCTGCGGATTCGTTCTGCAATTACAAGGGCCTTGCTTTTTCCGGTTTCAGGAAGAAGAAGAACAAATTCTTCTCCACCATAACGGGCGGCAATGTCCTCCTGTCGCTTATTGTGAAGGATTGTTTTCGCTATTCTCTGTAGAACTTTGTCCCCAACAGCATGACCTAACTGGTCGTTGACGGATTTGAAGTTGTCAAGGTCGAAAAAAAGGACGGAAAGCTCTCCTCTGTATCGCTCAGCTCGTGCGATTTCCATCTCCAGAATTTCCTGAAAAATTCTTCGATTGTTGAGTCCGGTAAGATAATCTGTCCGGGAAAGCTCCACGGTTTTTTTATAATGCCTGGCATCGATGACTATCAAATTGTCAAAGGATTTGACCACGGAACAGAAATATTGGCAGATAGCTGTCTTCAGACCGATTCTTTCCTTCTGGTCCTGATGCATTGATTCATAATCGGCCATGATTTTCCGCCAGACGTCCCGCATGTTTTCTTTTGACGGATCAGATTCGGTAAGGAGGTGGAAAATAATCGGATAGACAAAATTGCTGTCCTCAGAAATCAGCTCTTCCAGTTCACGGACCAGCAGTTCATTGTCAGACGCATATTTATTGAGGGAGGCAATGACTTTTTTGTGAATATTTGGCTGCTTTTTTTTCACTGTATTTATACCGGATGGAATGCTGATTATTCAGCATTTAATCAGTACAATATACAAAAATTGTGAATTTATTAAACCCATTAATTACTGGGGGCAATGACTATTGTTCCGATGACTTTCATTTCTTTTTCCATATCAAATCGATGATTTCATCCTTGGACAGTATCGGGTCGCACTCGATATTCATCTTCTGACAGACGGCCATCAGTTCGGCTTTGTGCATGGACTGAAGCTTCTCTTCGAGCCTTTTTCTTCGCCGTTCCTGTTCGATTTCCTCTTCCAGTTCGGCACGCATTTTCTTTTGTTTTTGGGTTTTTTCTTTCTGTATCAGGTCAAACTGCTCACTTTTATACGTCGCCGCCTCTTGCTCTATGGCTTTTTTTCGTTCGGAAAGTTCTTTGGCCTGGGCTGTTGTTTCTTTTTTCAGCGTGGTGAGATGTTTCTGTTCCGCGGCCAGTTTTTCATCTATCACCTGAAGTTCTTGCTGGGTCCGGCCTTTTTTGCCTGCAAGTTCGGCAATTGACGCCTGTTTCTCTGTAAGTCTTCCGTCCAGTTCCTCCAGATCATTCATTATCTGGTCCTTCTTTGTGGAGAGTTCTGCCGCCTCCCTGATATCTTCAGTGAGCTGCGCTAAAGCCGCTTCCCTGGTCTGCCGTATTTCCTCCTCCATTTCATGCCGCTTTTGCCTGGCCTCTTTTTTAAGGTCCACGAGCATTTTTTTCTGTTTTTTCTCTTTTTCGGTTTTTATCAGCGCAAAGAGCTCCTCCTTGTAGAGCTGCGCCTCCTGCATAATTTTATCGTCGCTCTCTTTCCGTTTCTTGGCCTGGGTTGCTATATCATCTTCCATTCCGGTAATTGTGGACCTTTTTTCAGCAAGTTTTTGCTCGAGTTCCTGGAGTTCTTTTTGTGTTTTTTCTTTTTTCCCTGCGAGTTCGGTAAAAGCTGTCTGCCTCTGTTCAACAATATCAGCCAGAGCTGCTTCTCTGTTTTGCCGGATTTCCTCTTGAACAGCCTGCCGCTCTTTTTCCGTCTTCTCTTTGACCGCCGCAAGCTTTTCTTCCCTCTCTTTCTCGATCTCGTTTCGGATCAGGGCGATCTGCTCTTCTTTGTACTGTGCCGCTTCTTTCTCTGCGGCTTCTCTTTGGAGTGTCAGCTTGTGCTCCATGACCGCTGTTTTTTCTTTGAGTTTGTCAATGGCATTCTGGTGAAGAGCGAGTTTGTCGTCCAGTTTCCGGAGTTCTTTTTCAGCATTTTTCTTCTGGTCTTTTTTGTCAGCGAGTTCGGCGGCAGCTTTCTCTTTCTGTTCCGCTATTGTTGTCAGGGCAGATTCTCTCATCTCCCCGATTTCTTTCTCCATTTCCTGCCGGTTTACCGCGATTTCTTCTTCGACGCCGGCAAGTTTTCTTGCCCGTGCTTCTTCTACCTCTTGCCGGATGGAAGCAAATTGCTTTTCTTTAAAATCCACGGCTTCTTGTTCATACGCTTTTTCCCGCTCAGAGATGTTTTTTTCTTGGGCGGTTTTTTCCTCTTCCAGTCCGGCAATTGCAGTTCGCTTCTCTGCAAGACTTCCGTCCAGTTCCTCCATATCTTTTATGAGCAGGTCTTTGTTGCTGGAAAGTTCCGCCACAGTCTGGGTATGTTCTGCAATCTGCGCTAAGGCCGATTCCCTGCTCTGTTTGATCTCCCTGTCCACTGCCTGCCGCTTTTCTTCTGCCTCTTTTACGAGATCGGCCAGTTTTCGCAATCGTATTTCCTCCATTTTGATTTGAATCAAGGCAATCTGCTCTTCTTTATAATGTGCCGCTTCCTGCTCGGCAGCTTTTTCCCTTTCGGAAAACTCTTGCATGCGGGCCGCTGTTTTCTCATCTAATCGGGCCATTGCAGCCTTTTTCTCGGCAAGTTTTCCGTCAAGTTCGTGCAGGTCAAAATTGAGCTGGTCCTGCTTGCTGGAAAGTTCTGTCGCCGCCTGGGTGTGTTCGGCAATCCGTCCTAGGGCGGTTTCTTTGTTTCGCCGAATCTCCTCCTCAATCGCCTGCTGAAGTCTGGAGGTTTCTTTTGTGATGGCGTCAAGTTTCTTTGTCCGTTTTGCCTCCATGTCGTTATCGATTAAGGCTATTTGCCGTTCTCTATAATCCGCTGTCTCCAACTCTATGGCTTCTTTTCGTTCAACAAGTTCTTGATCCTGGGCCTTTCTTGCTTCTCGCATTTCTTCTTCAGACAGTGTTTCCGGTTGTCCCTGTCTGCCGAAGAGAAAGAGGATAAGGAAGGCGATAAAGAGCAGAAGAAAAAGCAGGTAAATAAGCGGGACCGGCATGAAGAGACCGTTCTGTGGAGGTGAAGGGGGAACGATGATTTTTTGTTTTTGGGCTGCAAGACT
>DAOVSZ010000303.1 GCA_030627725.1 Desulfobulbaceae bacterium | reverse complement strand
TGTCAAGGGGGTGCTGTCATGAGTACGACCGGTCAGGGCATAAGCGGCCTTATTTTGAAAGAACCCCTGCTCTGGGAAAAGGGGCGGAAGGGAAGAGTTGGTTTCTCTCTGCCTGAAAACGATGTGGAATCTTCACCTCTTGATCCGTCCCTGGTTGGAGCGCCGCCCGATCTGCCGGACCTTTCCGAGATGGAGGTGGTCCGGCACTACACCAGGCTCTCGCAATGGAATTTCGGGGTTGATACCGGCATGTATCCCTTGGGGTCATGCACGATGAAATACAACCCCAAGACCAATGAGAGGCAGGCCGGATTGCCGGGGTTCAACAATGCCCATCCGCTGCTGCCGGATTCTCTTTCGCAAGGGGCGTTGCGTCTTCTTTATGAACTGGAAGGTTTTTTTGCTGAGATCACCGGTATGGATGCGGTCTCTCTGCAGCCTGCGGCAGGGGCGCACGGTGAATTGGTCGGTATGCTTTTGATGCATGCCTGGCATACAAAGAGAGGGGAGAATCGTTCCAAGATCATCATCCCGGACACGGCGCACGGCACCAATCCGGCAAGCGCCGCACTCTGTGGGTATCAGCCTGTGACCGTCACCTCCGGCGCTGACGGGATCATGGCAGCAGCGGATATTGACGCCCTCATGGACTCCGAGACCGCCGGCATCATGGTGACAAATCCGAACACCCTTGGGCTTTTTGAGAAGAACATCCAAAAGATAGCAGACATCGTCCATGACCGGGGCGGTCTTGTCTACTGCGACGGCGCCAATCTGAATGCCGTTATGGGGATTGTGAAGATGGGTGATCTGGGGGTGGACATCATTCATCTCAATCTGCACAAGACCTTTTCAACCCCGCACGGAGGGGGCGGGCCAGGGTCCGGGCCGGTGGCGGTGAAAAAAGACCTCGCGCCATTTTTGCCGGTGCCAAGAGTGATGAAAAAAGGGAGGAAATATATCCTTTCTGACATTCCAGAGAGTATCGGTCGGGTCCTCTCCTTTTACGGCCATTTCAACGTTCTGGTCAAGGCCTACAGCTATATCCTGAGCCTGGGGCCGGAGAACCTGAAAAAAGTAAGCGAACTGGCAGTGCTGAATGCTAATTACATCAAGGAGAAATTGAAAAAGACCCTGCACCTGGCCTATGACCGGCCGTGCATGCACGAGTGTGTCTTCTCTGATAAAAATCAGCAGACACACCAGGTAACAACCCTTGATATGGCAAAACGTCTGATGGATTACGGCTTTCACCCGCCGACCATCTATTTCCCTCTGGTGGTGCCTGGTGCGATCATGGTCGAGCCGACCGAGACTGAGACCAAAGAGGATATCGACAGGTTCATAGCTGCCTTTGAGGCGGTGGCCAAAGAGGCTGAAGATGATCCTGAACTGGTCAAGAATGGACCGACCAGGAGCCGGGTGAAACGTCTTGATGAGACGGGAGCGGCCAGGAAACCGTGTCTGAGTGGATAGAACGATGCACAACCGTAAAGAATGGCAGCTCCTGAACCTTCCAGTAACAGCTTACCGTGAGGCGCTTCAATTGCAGCATCGGCTGGTTTCGGCGCGGGTTGCCGGCAAGTGCCGGGATGTGGTGATCGTTGTTGAGCATCCTCCTGTCTTTACCTTGGGGAACAGGGGAGGGGCGGAGAATTTTCTTGTCGCTGAAGAACTTCTTGCGGAACATCAGATTGAAGTTGTTCAGACCGAGCGCGGTGGAAATATCACCTTTCACAACCCCGGTCAGCTGGTTGTCTATCCGATCGTTGATCTGCGGCAGGCCGGTCTTTCCGTTCACCGATATGTGGAGATGCTGGAAGAGGTGATGATTCGGACAGCTTTGCATTTCGGTATCCATGCCGGACGCAATGCAAAAAACCGAGGAATCTGGGTCGGGGAAGCGAAGGTCGGCAGTGTCGGGATCCGGGTCCGCCGCCAGGTTTCCTTTCACGGTCTGGCGCTGAATGTCTCAAATGATCTGACGCCTTTTTCCTGGATGCATCCGTGCGGACTCTCAGGCGTCAGTGTTACCTCATTGACAAAGGAGAAGTGCTGTGAGATCCCGTTGGCGCTGGTGCGGGAAAGGCTGATTGCTGAGTTTCAGATCTTGTTTGTTGTAAGTCTGCAGGAGATTTCTTCGGTCGCTTTCAAGCAGCGACTGGACGAAACAGAGGTTCCTGTTGCCGAACAGGGCAGGTGATTTGATAATGAACATGAGATTGGAAAAGCCCACCTGGTTCAAAAGGCGTCTGCCAACAGGCCCTGAGTACGAAAAGGTCCGCGGTCTTGTTGATTCATTTCATTTGCATACGGTATGCCAGGAAGCCAGATGTCCGAACCAGTGGGAATGCTTCAGTGATCAGACCGCAACCTTTCTGATCATGGGGCCTGCCTGCACGCGGAATTGCCGCTTCTGCGCCGTTCAGAAAAGTCCTGTTGCACCGCCGGATCCGGAAGAGCCGCAGCGCGTTGCGCAAGCTGCTTCTACTCTGGGACTTTCGTATGTGGTGATCACCTCGGTTACCCGCGATGACCTTGATGATGGCGGGGCGTCAGTCTTTGCAGAAACTATCACAGAGGTGAAAAAGATTTGCGACGGGGTGCGTATCGAGGTCCTGGTTCCTGATTTTCAAGGGGACATGAGAGCTCTGCAGCAAGTGATTGCCGCTGGACCGGATGTTCTGAACCACAACATCGAAACCGTGCCCAGGCTTTATGAAACTGTCAGGCCGCAGGCCGATTATCAGCGTTCGCTGGATATCTTCCGATATCTCCGGGGTTCATCTCCGAAACTGCCGACAAAGTCGGGTTTGATGCTTGGACTGGGAGAAAAAGATGACGAGATCAAGGCCACGCTCGTTGATCTCGTCACTGCCGGTTGCAAACTCCTTACCCTTGGCCAGTACCTGCAGCCCACAAAAGATCACCTGCCGGTTGAAAGATATGTCACTCCCGAGGAATTCGATCAATGGCGCAGTACGGCCCTGAAGATCGGTTTTGTTGAAGCAGTCAGCGGTCCGCTTGTGCGTAGTTCCTATCATGCTGGTAAACTGTTGGGGCATTGTGCAAAATAAGAAAGATTCGGCAGTATGTTTGTTTTTGGGAAATCTTTTGATTAGTGGTCAAAAGATGTTGGGTAGCTATACGTAAATATGGCTGCTTTGAAGCCTATAGCAAGGAATATCGAATTTGAGTTTCTGTTGACTACTGATATTGGTCAAGGTAGTTTGGAAATATATTGATCATGAATAATCGGATAGTTCCTAAGAGGAGAATTGCATGGCACAAATATATTTGTTCCTGGCAATAATTCAAAACAATTTTC
>DAOVSZ010000047.1 GCA_030627725.1 Desulfobulbaceae bacterium | reverse complement strand
GTTCTTCAGAATCATGAAGCTGTTCTTACGTCATTTTACGCTGCTGCGTGCGCTTCGCCACCCGTTCTTCCAGCACCTCCTGGTTGGCGCGGATCTCCTCCTCCATGCGTTTCCGTTCAGTGATGTCCTGCAGGGTTTCGATAGCGCCGATGATCGTGCCGTCACTGTCTTTTAATGGTGCGGCGGTAAAAAAGAGCCACTTTCCTTCCTCTCCCTCGCCAAACTCAAAATAGTCTTCCGCCTCGATCGCATCTTCTATCAGGGAGGATTTGTTGTATTTGTCCGCGTAATAGGATGTGATGGTTTCTGCTTTCGCCCGGTCTATAACCAGATCTGCCATGACCGGGCGTTTTTTCAGGTAGAAGGCCTTCCACTGGTCCTGCGAACCGACCATCTCTTCGCTCGAAAATCCGGTCAGCCGCGCGCAGGCCTTGTTCCAGTGGATAATGGTATGGTCTTTATCAATAACAAAGGTGGGGATCGTGCTCCCTTCCAGAAACGGAGAAAATTTTTCCGGTTTTTCCTTGAGGTCTTTACCTTTCATGGTTTCACTAAATTTTGTCACAAGACTTTTTGCCCAAATTTATTCTTCGGAGAGGAATGCTGCCCGGAGGTATTCGTGGTTGAGTCTGGCGATGTTTTGTATCGAGATGCCTTTGGGGCAGGCCTGTTCGCACTCTTGTATATTGCTGCAGTTGCCAAAGCCTTGGGAATCCATCTCTTGTACCATGTCGAGCGGTCTCCCGGACCGTTCCGGAAGGCCTTGGGGCAGGAGGGCGAGGTGGGTTATCTTGGCGCCGACAAAGAGCATGGCGGATGCGTTCGGGCAGGCGGCAACGCAGGCGCCGCAGCCGATGCAGGCAGCCGCATCCAGGGCCGCCTCCGCTCTCTCAGCCGCGATCGGGATGGCGTTTGCGTCTGGGGCGCCTCCGGTGTTGACCGAGATATAGCCCCCGGCCTGGATGATCCTGTCAAGCGGGGTCCGGTCGATTGCCAGGTCTTTGATGATTGGGAAGGCCCGGGCCCTGAACGGCTCGATGACCAAGGTGTCGTTGTCCTTGAAATGACGCATGTGAAGCTGGCACAGGGTGGTCTCCTTTTCCGGGCCGTGCGCCTCTCCGTTGATTACGGAACCGCACATGCCGCAGATTCCTTCCCTGCAGTCATGGTCAAAGGCGACCGGGTCCTTCCCTTCCAAGGTCAGCTGTTCGTTTAAGACATCGAGCATTTCCAGAAAGGACATGTCCTGCGAGATCGGGCCGGTTTCATATGTTTCGAACCGGCCTTTCGTTTTCCGGTCCTGCTGCCGCCAAATCTTCAGAGTCAGGGTGATCGTGCTCATTTATAACTCCTCCGGCTCGGTCGGACGTTTTCAAAGACCAGGGGTTCGGTATGGGAGATCGGTGCGCTGCTCTCGCCGTTATACTCCCAGACGGAGACATGGGAGAAATTTTTATCGTCGCGCTTGGCCTCATTGTCTTCGGTCTGGCTTTCTTCGCGGAAGTGGCAGCCGCAGGATTCAGTCCGGGCGAGTGCGTCTCTGACCATCAACTCGGCATACTCCAGGTAGTCGGCAACGCGTCCTGCCCGTTCCAGGGACTGGTTGAACGTTTCGTTTGTTCCGGGAACGACCACATTCCGCCAGAATTCCTCGCGGATCTCCGGAATTTTATTGAGCGCATAGCGCAGGCCCTTTTCGTTTCTGGCCATGCCGCAGCAGTCCCAGAGCAGAAGGCCGAGTTCGCGGTGAAAGTCATCAACCGTTCGTTTGCCGTTTAAAGCAGTTAATTTCTTGATTCGCAAAGACGCTCTGTTCTCGGCCTCTTGAAAGGCAGGATGGCCGGTGTCGATATCCGGCAGTTCTGTTCCTGCCAGATGGGTGGCGATCGTTGCAGGGATGATGAAGTAGCCGTCAGCCAGGCCCTGCATCAGGGCGCTTGCGCCGAGCCGGTTTGCGCCGTGGTCCGAGAAGTTGGCCTCGCCCAGGACAAAAAGGCCGGGCAGGGAGCTCATCAGGTTGTAGTCCACCCAGAGGCCGCCCATGGTGTAGTGGACCGCCGGGTAGATCATCATCGGCTCTTCCATTGGCGAGCCGGCCGTGATCTTCTCGTACATGTGAAAGAGGTTCCCGTACTTCGAACGGATGGTCTCTCTGCCGTCCCGTGCGATTGCCTCGGCAAAGTCGAGATACACGGCAAGGCCGGTCTCGCCGACTCCTTTCCCCTGATCGCACTGCTCTTTGGCGTTTCGTGAGGCAACGTCACGCGGCACCAGGTTTCCGAAGGCGGGGTATTTGTTCTCAAGAAAGTATTCCCGTTCCGACTCGGGAATTTCAACCGGGTCCCGGGTATCGTTTTTCTGTTTCGGGATCCAGATCCTGCCGTCATTCCTGAGGCTCTCGCTCATCAGGGTCAGTTTTGACTGATAGCTGCCGTGGACCGGGATACAGGTCGGGTGGATCTGGACAAAGCTGGGGTTGGCAAAGCAGGCCCCCTGTCTGTAGGCCCGAAAGGCCGCGGTCACATTGGAGGCCATGGCGTTGGTGGAAAGAAAATAGACGTTGCCGTAGCCGCCGGTGGCAAGGACGACCGCGTGTCCGCAGTGGGATTCGAGTCTGCCGGAGACCAGGTCTCTGGTGATGATTCCCCTGGCCTTGCCATCTGCAACAACAAGTTCCAGCATTTCCCTTCTGGGATAGATCCGCACCTTCCCTTTATGGACCTGCCGCATGAGCGCGCCATAGGCGCCGAGCAGGAGCTGCTGGCCGGTCTGGCCCCGGGCATAGAAGGTCCGGGAGACCTGGGCGCCGCCAAAGGAACGGTTGGCAAGCGAGCCGCCATACTCCCTGGCAAAGGGGACGCCCTGGGCAACGCACTGGTCGATGATGTTGTTGCTGACCTGGGCAAGGCGGTAGACATTGGCCTCGCGGGCCCTGAAATCCCCGCCCTTGATGGTGTCGTAGAAGAGCCTGAAGATGCTGTCGCCGTCGTTTGGATAGTTCTTGGCCGCATTGATGCCGCCCTGGGCCGCGATGCTGTGGCCGCGCCGCGGGCTGTCCTGGATGCAGAACGTCTTGACGTTATAGCCCAGTTCGGCAAGGGACGCTGACGCCGAGGCCCCGGCAAGGCCTGCGCCTACGACAATGATGTCGAATTTCCGCTTGTTGGCCGGGTTGACCAGCAGGCTGTTGAAACGGTGCGTGTCCCATTTGTCTGCCAGGGGGCCTGGGGGAATTTTCGGGTTCAGGTTCATTGTTTAGGGTTCATTGTTTAGGGTTCGGGGTTCAGGGTTCATAACAGAAATCCGCTGTAGATCACGGCCAGGACAGGGATAAGGACAAAAACCGTTCCTACCGCGATTCCGCATATGATTCCGCCTGTCATTATGAGTTTGTTATATCTCGGATGAGAGAGGCCTAAGGTCTGAAACAAACTCCAGAGGCCGTGGCTTATATGAAGCGCTGCTGCAAGGACGGAAAAGATATAGAAAAGCGCAAATTCGGGTCGGCCCAGAACCTCTCGGATCATCTCGGAAGGAGGTGTTGTGCGGTCGGTGAAATGAAAGTTGGCAAGGTGGACGATAAGAAAAATGAGGATGGCAAGGCCTGTATAGGGCATTGTCTGTGCGATGAGACCGGATCCGGATGACTTTTTGACCGCGTATCGTTCTGGGCGGGCCTGCATGTTTTCAAGGTAGAGGAGAAGGGCGACACCTGCATGGGCAAGCAGAAAAAACAGAAGCCCGGCCTCCAAAAGTTTAAGGATTCCGCCAAGATCATGAATGTGCCCGGCGTAGCCGTTAAAGGCCTCTCTCCCGAAAAACGCTGTGGTATTGCCGACCATATGGGCCAGCAGAAAAAGACTGAGCATAGCCCCGCTTATTGCCATAACAGTCTTTTTTCCGATCGAAGATGTGAGCATTGTCTTTAACCCGGAACCCGGAACTTTGAACCCATAATATCTTAACCTGTTGTTTATTGTAATTCTCCGGAAGCATGGAATCCAGAAAAAAAATAAATAATGAGGTTCAGAGGCCAACGGTTTGAACTCCGAGATGATGCAGCAACTCTCACAATAATCAATGTGCGCGATAAAGGGGTTGACATGCGTGCCTTTTTGACGCTGTGGTACTATTGAAGATTGACTGAACAGTTGGATTCAAGTAAAATCACTCTTTTTGAAAGAGGTTAAACAGGGTAAGGAGGTTCAGCCATAAAAAGTAAACACGGTTATGGCCGCACGCATCAGGTTGAAAGCAAAACAGATACTGAGTTTCGGAGAGGCGCATCCGGCGGAAGCCATGGGCAGAGCTTCAGTAATAAGCGCAGCAAGGTGATTCAGCTCGTCAAAGAGGGCCGGTTTCTTTTCAGGTCCGGAATTTATCAGGAGGCTGAAGAAAAATTTGCCGAGGCCCTTGAGATTGAGCCTTCCAACACCTATGCCCTTGTCGGCAAGGCAGACGCCTGCCGGCGGCTTGAAAATTTTGATGATGCAATCGCCTGTTATCTGGATGTCTTGAAAATTGACCCGCACAGCCCTTTTGCCCTCCTTGGGGTAGGCGATTCATATCGGGGGCTCGGCAAACCTGAAAAGGCGATAGAGTCGTGGAGCCGTCTTCTGCTTGCTCAGCCCGAGAACGTGCAGGTGCTCACCAGGCTCGGCGATGCCTACCGCCGTTCCGAATTTTACAGCAAGGCAATCGAGTCATATCAGGCCGCTCTGGAATGTGATCCCTATAATCCTTATGCGCTTCGCGGCTTGGCGGACAGCTACAGGGGAAGTCGGCAGCATGACAAGGCGGCGGAATGCTGGGAAAAATATAATCTCTATCATCCCGGAAATCCAATGGTGCTGGCAAGGCTCGGGGACGCCTGCAAGCTGATGGGCGAAATTGGCCGGGCGCAAAGGGCCTACGAAGATTCCCTGAAGGTCTCAGGGAATAATGTGTACGCCCTTATCGGCCTGGGTGATCTTGAAAAGATCAATGGCAACCTGGATCTGGCTGCTTCCTGGTGGCAACAGGCGCTGGAAGCGCATCCTGATGATATGACGCCATTTTGCCGCAAGGCGGACACCTACAGGAAAAGCGGTGAACTGAATGCGGCTGAGATGATGTATACGCTTGCCTTGGGGCATGAAAGGGAAAATAAGTTCCTGCTGACAGGTCTTGCCAGCCTCAGTATTGAGCGCAAGGATTTCGACAAGGCAGTTGCCGCCTTTCAGGACTTAAACGAGAATTTTCCGGATGATGAATTTATCCTGACCGGTCTTGGTGACGCATACAGCGGCCTGGGGAGTTTTGAAGAGGCCATTGATGTTTGGAAAAAGGCGCTGGCTCTGGTTTCCGGCAACACTTATCTGTATACCCGTATTGGCGACGGGTATCGCAGGCTGGGCCTTGTGAAAGCGGCAATTGAATATTATTCGATGGCGCTTGCCGCCGGTGAGCAGAACTATCGGGCAATTCATGGCCTTGCCATTCTTTTGAAACTTGAGGATCCTGTTGAGATTGAGGATCAGTGGGTCCTGCTGGCAGCAGAATATGCTTTGGTTGACGGCAATTCAATGGATGCCGAGCGAATTCTCAAACATCTCTCTCCTGAAGGCGGAAAGTCTCTGTCCGGCCCGCTCAAGGCCCTTGCGAAAGACCTGAACCTATAAGCCGTACACACCTGTATTTTTTTTGAGAATATCGTAACTACGTGAAAGTGGGAATTCTTTTTCGGGGAGGTTTTCGACTACATGGCTGAAATCAGAAGCACCATGGATATGGTCATGGAGAGGCTGGCGCAGATGGACGAGGCCTCTCCGGACACTCTTGACCAAGATGAGTATATACGGAAAGGAATGCGGCTGGCTGCAGGGTTTCTGAGAGGAGATACGGCAGGCCTGCAGGAACCGCTTGCTGAGTGTTCCGAGGAGGAACAGCCCTTTGTCAGGAAGGGCGCAGTCAGGACATTGTTGCGGAATATTTTCCTGCCGCGGGAGCCGGAGCAGAAGGAGGCGGCGGAAAAGGCCATGCAGGGCCTTCTTGAGGTCGGGCAGGTAATGGAAGGCATGGGAGGCATGGTAAACGATATGAAATCCATTCTGGACCGTTATCTCCAGCAGCGGGAAGAGTTGAAAAAGCAGCTTGAGGAAGGATTTGCGCAACAGATGGAGATGATGGAGGCGAACATCGCCCAGCAGACAGGGATGTCGATGAAGATGGACCCGTCCCAACATCCGAAATTTCAGGAGGAATGGCAGCGGATCCAGGCAGAGATGAATGAGCAATACGGTCGGGCGATAGATCAGTATAAGGCCCATATTGAGCAACAGATTCCCTGATGCCGGACCGGCATCAGACAGTGCAAGTGTATATAACCGACGATTGAGAAATAACGTTTTTTTAATAATTCACAGTAGGTTTTTATTATGGATCTTGAAATCTGGCTTGATACTGAAGAGGCTGACCCGGCTAATTATGACTTGATTCAGAAACGGTTTATGGAATGGTATACTGAAGGGGCCGAGGTGAGACACAACAAGATGAGCTTCGGCAAACTTGAGCGCCTGGAAAGGGAAAACCGCTATGTGGTTGATCTCGGTTATTCCGATCTTCTCACTTCCTTCAGGAATCTTCATGCGCGGCTGCACAGGCTGGGCGTTAAGGTTTTTATTCACTTCCTGCCATAATTTTTCATTAGACCCTTGGTATGCTTAGTCCTCTTTCGAAGATCAGGTCTCGTTTAAAACGGAGGAGGCTGGACGCCCTCCTTGTGACTCAGCCTGAGAATCGCCGGTATCTCAGCGGATTTACGGCTGAAGATACCTCCATTGCCGAGAGTTCCGGCGTTCTGCTTGTCCCTTTTCGCGGCGCTCCTTTTCTGCTAACCGATTTCCGCTATCAACTGCAGGCCGAGACAGAGGCTGCCGGCTTCGAGGTGCAGCTGTATAACCGCGGCCTCATGGCACTGTTAAAAAAACTGCTGCCGGCCCTTGGCATCAAAAGACTGGCCTTTGAAAGTCATTACACGCTCCACTCCACCTCGGAAGCCCTGGAAAAGACCGCAAAAGATGTCTCTGTTGAACTGGTGGCCTTACGCAACCTGATCGAGAAGATCAGAGAGCGGAAAAATAAGGAGGAACTCCGGAAGATTGAGCGTTCGGTGGCCTTGAACGAGCAGGTTTTTCAAGAGGTGTATGCCGACCTTTACGAGGGGATGACCGAGCGGGACGCGGCGATCCGGATCGAGACCGCAATGCGGCTAAAAGGCGCAGAAGGCCCTAGTTTTGAGACCATTGTTGCCGGCGGGCCCAACAGCGCCCTGCCGCATGCCGTGCCCACGGACCGGCCTCTTACGAAGGGCGAGCCGATCATCATTGACATGGGGCTGAAACTGGACGGCTACTGCTCGGACATGACACGGACCGTTGCTCTTGGGACGCCTTCCGAGAAGATGATACAGTTAAGCCGCCTTGTCAGGAAGGCCCAGCTTGCCGCAACAGAGGAGATACGGGCCGGCAAAACAGGGTATGAGGTTGACCGGACAGCGAGAAGGATCATTGCCGAGGCAGGATACGGGGACCGGTTCGGCCATGGGCTCGGCCATGGGGTGGGGCTGGCCGTGCATGAAGGTCCGTCCCTTTCAAAGAGAAATCGGAAGAAACTTCGTATCGGAATGGTCGTCACTGTTGAACCGGGGATCTATCTTCCGGGCTGGGGCGGGATCAGACTGGAGAATATGGTGGCTGTCGAAAAGGATGGCGGCAGACTCCTCAATCAGGATACTACTTTTTTGGATCTGTAAATGAGAAAAGACCAACGAAAAAACGATGAACTCAGGCCGGTTTCGGCTGAAAAGGGATTTCAGCCGCAGGCAGATGCCTCAGTGCTGATAAAGATGGGAAACACCCATGTCCTCTGTGCGGTGACGGTTGAGGATTCCGTACCGCGGTTTTTGAAAGACACAGGCCAGGGCTGGATAACAGCGGAATACGGTATGCTGCCCTGCGCCACCAATACCCGTGGAAGACGGGAAGCGGCAACCGGGCGCGGCGGGCGGACCTTTGAAATCCAGCGTCTGATCGGTCGGTCCTTGCGGATGATGGTTGATCTCTCGAGTTTAGGTGAACGGACCTTCCGGGTGGATTGCGACGTCTTGAATGCCGACGGCGGCACCCGCACCGCATCCATAACCGGCGCAGCCCTCGCCTTACGCGATGCCCTGGTTTCTTTGTATGCACAGGGAGGGCTGGACGCAATGCCTGCTGTCGTGCCCATTGCAGCGGTCAGCGCCGGAATGGTTAACGGAGAGCCACACTTGGACCTTGATTATGAAGAGGATTCCAGTGCAGCGGCTGATGCCAATTTTGTCATAACCGGCGATGACAGGCTGATCGAGGTGCAGTGTACTGCAGAGGCCGGGCCATTAACCATTCAGGAGTTCGACAACATAGCAGGCCTGGCCAGAAAGGGTGTCAGCCGGCTGCTAACGATCCTCTGGAAGGAAGAAGGGTGAGACGACCGTCTCCCTTTCGTCTGCTTGGCCGGTCTTCGCGCAGTCAGGCGCGGCGCGGCGAGGTCCTGACCCTTCACGGCGCCTTTCAGACCCCTGTTTTCATGCCGGTCGGCACCCAGGCAACGGTCAAGGGGATCACACCGGAAAATCTCAAAGACCTCGGGGCGGAGATCATTCTCGCCAATACCTACCATCTTTTTGTCAGGCCGGGACACGAACTCGTCGAAAAGATGGGCGGCCTGCATCGTTTCATGCACTGGGACCGGCCGATCCTGACCGACAGCGGCGGCTTTCAGATTTACAGCCTGCGCGATCTGGCGACAATTACCGAACAAGGGGCCGGTTTTAAATCGCACCTTGACGGGTCATCCCTGTTCCTGAGTCCGGAGGATGCGGTGAAGGTCCAGGAGGCGCTGGGGTCGGACATCATGATGTGTCTCGACACCTGTATCCCTTATCCAGCCACCCGGGAAGAGACCGTTGACGCGACTGCTTTAACCCATCGCTGGGCACAACGGTCACGCGAGGCGCAGAAAGAGACAGGGCAACTGCTCTTCGGGATCGTTCAGGGCGGGATGTATGAAGATCTCCGAGCCCAGGCGGTGGAGGATCTTGTTGCAATCGGTTTTGACGGGTATGCGCTGGGAGGCCTGAGTGTGGGTGAACCATCAGATGTGATGATGGAGGTAACGGCAAAGACGGCAATGCTTCTTCCTGAGGATTTTCCGAGATACCTCATGGGGGTAGGCACTCCCGAGGACCTGGTGGAAGGGGTATATAGAGGCATAGATATGTTCGACTGTGTGATGCCGACCAGGAATGCGAGAAACGGAATGCTCTTTACATCAACAGGGAGGGTTGTTATAAAGAATGCGCGATATCACGATGATCCTCTGCCCGTGGATGAGAAGTGTGACTGTTATACCTGCAGAAATTATTCACGGGCTTACCTGAGGCATCTCTATATGGCCAGGGAGATTCTCTCCTCCCAGCTGAATACGATTCATAATCTGCATTATTATGTGGGATTGATGAGTGATATACGCGAAGCGATAGAAGAAGACAGGTTTGAAGAGTTGAGAGAGAATTTTTATCGGAAACGGAAAGCGACTTAAGTTAATAATATACACAAATTAGGAGGAAGTTATGACAGGTATTGCCTTTGCGCAAGGCGGCGGCGGCGCCCCAGGAGGAGGGTTTGCTCAGTTTGTTCCTTTGATTCTGATCTTTGTTGTTTTTTATTTTCTGCTTATCAGGCCGCAGCAGAAAAAGGCAAAGGCGCAGCAGGCCTTTTTGGGGGCGTTGAAAAAGGGGGATCATGTTGTTACATCCGGTGGCCTGTATGGGACCATAACCGGGTTGACCGATACGGTGATTACCCTTGAGATAGCTGAAAAAATAAGGGTCAAGATCTCCAGGCAGCACATTCTCGGCTCCCCGGGAACATCAGCCGAAGCCTGCAAAACGGAAGGCGGCTGAGCAATCAAAAAAATATAAGCTTCATCGTGAATGAAGCACTTGAGCGCTGCGAGGAGAAAAAACCGTTCAAGCGGTTCAAGCAGTCTGAACGGTTTGAACGGTTAGAACCAGGTGCGGAGATTATTCGATACAAAGTCTCTGCAATAGTTTTTTCCATGCTGCTGAAAGGCTTTATTGACGAGTTTTTTCAACTGGTTCTTGATATCCGACAACGGTGTCAGGGGTGGGATGGCCGGCAGAAACTGTTCGATGGGCAGGGTCGGGTCAATCCGCATCTTGTCATCCAGGCTTGTTGCCATTCCGATCTCCATCCCGCCTTCCATGCCGCTTACGTTTTCACCTCCGAGTGAGCGAAGAAAGCCCATGATCGATGTCAGATCGTTCTGGCGGTAGAAGATTTTAATCTCTTCGTTGATGGTCTCCTGGCTTTCCATGAGTTCCTGATATCTTTTCCGGTACCGGGTTACATGGTCAACCAGCCTTTCATAGCAGTCCAGCACCATATTCTTGAAGCACCCCCGCCAGGTGATTCCGCGGAGGTGAACGCCTTCAAAAACCCGCTTTCTGATCGTTGGTGACTCGATGAGATAGGGGTCGTAGAAAAGGTTCTTTTCAAGCCCGGACAGATTCAGAAAGCCAACAATCAGGTCTTCATCCTTGAGCAGGATGTAGATCCGGATCAGGTCATAACTGATTCTCCTTTCAAGGATGAACGAGTAGTGCTTGATCTGTTCGGACAGATCGAGCTTGTCTTCCTCGATCAGCTTGCGGAAACCGAAATAGCGGTCTGCCATTTCTTTTTTTATCTCGAATCCGAGAATATCTTCAATGTTTGGTAATGTCATTATTATTGAATTTTTCCATACCCGATAAGGAAAGTCAATATACATCTTTTTCCGTTACGCTTTCGTCGAAAGTGACGCCATCTTTTCGTGATCACGAATTTTCGTTCGGACGATCGCGGCGTGCGTATTCCAAGTCCTGGCCCTCATCTATCATTCTGGAATTTCACGTTTTCTTTTTTCTGGAAAAGGGCATGCCCACCCAATGGGCGAGAGTTCGTTTTCTTTGAAGACAAGAGTGTCATAGGCAGAAAGCAGTTCGGTCTTCTTTATCTGACCCACCACCGTCTCATCTCCCGACGAACTGATCACAGGAAGAAAAGAAAAGTTGTGTCTGGCAAAGAGGCGAAAGGCCTTTTCCATATCATCTTCTTCAGTAATGGAAACAACCTCTTTGACCATGAGTGTCTCGGCAGTCGTTTCCGGCCGGCACAGTTCGGGGTGGGCGAATATCCTCCTGAAGTCCCTGAGGGTTAATATTCCTTGTAAACGGTCCGCGTGGTCAAGAACGACAAAGTGCGGGAAAGAACTCTCCTCCATGAGCGAAACAATTTCAGCGCAGGGCGTATCCGTACGAAGCACCTGCAGGTCGTCGCTCATATGATTCCCGGCCCGCATTCCCCTCAAAATGTTTACCTCGCGGCCTTTGACAATGTTGATCCCTTTGTCGAGAAGTTTTGTTTCATAAATGGAATAACCGTGGACAAGGCGGACAACCGTGAGACTCGCAATACAGGAGACCATGAGCGGCAGGACAATCTCGTAGGAATTGGTGAGTTCAAAAATGGTGAGAATCGCGGTGATCGGGGCAAGTGTTGTGCCGCTCACCATGGCCCCCATGCCGACCAGCGCATAAAAAGCAGGATCAAGTCCGGCGTTCGGGAAGCCGAGCTGGGCGGAAAAGCCGATTACAGAACCGATCATGGCCCCGAGAAAAAGAGAAGGGGCAAAAATTCCGCCGCTCATCCCGGAACCGATTGAGAGGCCGGTGGCAAGAATT
>DAOVSZ010000156.1 GCA_030627725.1 Desulfobulbaceae bacterium | reverse complement strand
CTTGCTGAAAAGGACCTGCCGATCAAATACACGGCCTATACCCCTTGTTTCCGGTCCGAGGCCGGTTCCTACGGCAAGGATACCCGCGGTTTGATCCGGCAGCATCAGTTCGACAAGGTTGAACTGGTGAAGTTCACCACCCCTGAGACCTCGGATGCCGAACTGGATTCTCTGCTTGCAGATGCCGAAGAGGTGCTGCAGCTTCTTAACCTCCCGTACAGGGTTGTTATCCTCTGTTCCGGGGATCTTGGGTTTTCCGCCACCAAGACTTTTGATATCGAGGTCTGGATGCCGGCGCAGAATAAATATCGGGAGATTTCATCGTGCAGTAATTTCCTTGATTTCCAGGCCCGCCGCGGCGGCATCCGCTACCGGCCGAAGGACAGCAAGAAAAGCGCGCTCGTTCATACCTTAAACGGAAGCGGACTGGCAGTTGGGAGGACGCTTGCAGCGATCTTTGAGAATTTTCAGCAGGAGGACGGCTCCGTTGCTCTTCCTGAGGTGTTGAAGCCTTATTTTGAAAAGAGGTTCTGATAAGGCGCGAACTAAAATTCTTCAATATCTTCGACAGAAACTTCGGCGTTTTTTTCTTTCCCTGAGTATGTGGCCAGATCGGAGACATATTTGTCCAGGAGCTTTTTGCTGTCTCCTATGAATTCAAAAAACTGGATCCCGCAGTTATAGGCATCCGGGCTGGCCTCCATTGACCAGACCACCTTGCCGCGGATCTTGACATGCTCATTGACATATGCCCCGGTTACAAAGGGGGTCAGGGTAACATTAAGTATGATCCCCACGGGGAATTCACAGAAAGAGGAGATTTTCGCGCCGCCATGGGAGATGTTTTTGATGCCAGCCGTTCCCATAGGCTGGAGCTTTTCAGGATCAAAAATTTCGCCTTCCGGGATGTCGTAGGTAAATATCAGCTCTGTTTTGAACCGCTTGTGCTTTCTAAGGTTTTCCATTCTCCGACTCCTGAAACCCGTATGCTTGAGATCATCACCCTGTAGATACATTCTGCATCAGCCACTCATGCCACTCCGGAAGCCCTCGCCCTGTATAGGCGGAGACTTCAATTATTTTAATATCGGAATTGAGGGAAAGGGCAGCCTCCCTGATCCTGCCGACATCACAACGTACATGCGGAAGAAGGTCGATTTTACTGATCAGAAGGACCTGTGACTCCTGAAACATAAGGGGATATTTAAGGGGCTTGTCATCCCCTTCGGTGACGCTTAAGAGCATGACTTTTTTGTGCTCTCCGACATTGAATTCCGCCGGGCAGACAAGGTTGACGACATTTTCAATGACCAGGATATCAAGGGGTGCAAGATCAAGGTCATTCAGGCTGGACCGGATCATATTGGCGTCAAGGTGGCAGGCGCCGGCAGTCTCTATCTGGACGGCGGTAATTCCTGTCTGCGCCACCCTTTCCGCATCAATGGTAGACTGGATGTCGCCTTCAATCACCCCGATATTGATCTTTCCCTGCAATGCCTTGCCCATTTCCTCGATCAGAGTGGTTTTCCCTGCCCCGGGAGAACTCATCAGATTAAAGGCAAAGACTTTGTTGGTGTCAAAAAGCTCTCGGTTCTTTTGAGCAATTATATCGTTGGCAGCAAGGATGTTCTTAACAACGGTTACTTTCACGTTTCTGTATTCCTTAATTTTTAACTGAGACTTTCCTCGACAAAGCGCAGATCAATATAATTTTCCAGAGCAGCGTGGTCTTCTCCTTCTAACTGAAAGTGAATCGCAGCTCCCTTGGTTGAACTGTCAATCTCAAAGATCTTGACCACGGTTGCCTGAGGGACATGAATGGTCAGTTCTTTCGCAAAATCATTTTTCATGTACAGCGTCATGCTGAGCGGTCCGATCGTTGCCCCTTCCTTTATTGCCGTGCCGAAAGCGCCGGTCAGCAGACTTCCCTCACGTGAGATATCCTTTATCTGTCCTGAATTAAGGCGGGTGCTTCCCTGCACGGTGAAAACGGCTGCAGAATCGCCGCAGGCCGTTACCCGTGGAAATTTTCGTTTTGAAATCTGCGAGATTTCATTTGGAAACATCACTGCAAGATGTTTCTGGCCGTCCTTCATGATTGCAACCTGAAAAAGACGTGTCAGGTATTCAAGCGGTCTGTAGAGGATGAGGCATGTTTTGTGATCCCCAATGTTAAACTCCTGGACTTTATAGAGAATCAGAAGGGAAGATGTTTCTTTTTTCTTAATGGCCTTGGCACGTATCTGCTGGGTGACAGAGTCTGGAAAAGACATGATCAAAGGAGTACGCTTTTCAATAAGAGTAGCGAGCTCTTTGTATATTTTATTATAATCGTTGCTCCAGAGTTCTTTCATGATCTGATTGTTACATTGTGTAAATGGTTATGCATTCACATGCTAGAGGGTTCTGTTTATGTGCAAAATTTTCGAAAACTCATCGAGTTATGTTTTTTCATGCCGGTATTTCCAACAAGAAATTCTGTTGAGAGAACAGTTACCATAAATTGTATAATTTTTCACAATATCTGTCAAAAAAAACAATACGTTATATGAAAGAAATGGTGTTGAGTCGGATGAGCCTTTTTTTGTAAGTCCGATCGTCAAAACGTTTTCTCGGAATCTATCATTATGGTAACGGGACCATCGTTGACAAGCGAAATCTTCATCATAGCCTGAAATTCACCAGAGGCACAGGTGATACCTGAGTCTGTCAGCGCTTTGATGAAATGGAGATAGAGTCTTTTTGCAGTGTCAGGAGGGGCTGCCTTTGAGTAAGAAGGGCGCCTTCCCTTTCTGCAATCGCCGAAAAGTGTGAACTGAGAAACAACGAGAACCTCTCCTCCAACATCCATGACGGAACGGTTCATCAGACCGTCTTCATCCGGGAAGATGCGGAGATGCGCGATTTTGTCGGCAATAGAGACGACATCCTTCTCAGTATCGTTTTTGCTGATGCCAAGGAGGACAAGAAGGCCTGTATTGATACTGCCGCAGGTTCTGTTGCCAACAGTGACCCCTGCCTCGCTGACCAGTTGAATGACCGCACGCATTGTGGATGCCTCTCTTCATATCTCAACGTTCTGAGTTGACCTAACGTGTCGTAACGGCAGTATTTTTTGCAGAAAGATTTTCCAACAAGTACTGCACGATCGCCATGCCCGCAATAGATGCTGTCTCTGCCCGCAGTACCCTGCTGCCAAGGGTGACGGGAATGTAGCCGACAGCAACGGCTTTGTCAATTTCATCCCGGCTGAAACCACCCTCAGGCCCGATAAGCATGATAACGGAACGAGTTGGCGCTCTTAAAGGGAAGCAATCCGCCAATGGGCACACGTCTTCTCCCTCCCGGAAGATCAGTTTGCAGTCGAAGTGGCCCTGTGTTGTCAGGATTCTGTCGAAGGTGACGGGGGGTCTTACGTCTGGAGGGAAAGGTTGTCCGCACTGTTTGCAGGCTTCGATAACGATTCTCTGCCAGCGGGAGATTTTGTTTTCTGCCGGGGCTGATATGTCGCAGAATTGAGACGTGAAAGGATGAAGAGTGTCTATCCCGAGTTCTGTGGCCTTCTGGATGACGAAGTCCATCTTTTTTCCTTTCAAGAGGGCCTGTCCAAGGTGCAGGCGCGTAACACCGGCTGATGCCTCTTCTGCTTTCACAATTGAAAGCGGGACATTTTTTTTCGAAACCCTCTCTATCCTTGCCGTGTATACCTTACCTGTCCCATCAAAAAGGATTATCTTCTCTCCTTTGGTGAGTCGAAGGACGGATGCGAGATGGTGGGCCTCCTGGCCGGTAAGTTCCGCTGTCTTGCCGTCTATTGCTGTGGGATCGATGAAAAATCTATGCATTTTTTGATTACTTGAGCTGGGGAAAAGATCCTTTTGTCATAAATAAAGAAGACCATTCTCCCTGAGAGAGTTGTTTGCGTGAGGTAAGCCCAAGTTTTTTGTATCTGGCTGCAACTGAAACGGTCTGGCTTCCGCATAAGATTCCTGCAAGTATGAGTTTTCCCTGGTCCGCGAGGAGATTGGAAATGGAAGGCGCCAGGGCTGTCAGCACGTCGTGGGTGATGTTAGCCACAATGAGGTCGAAATGCCGGGTTATTTTCTCCAGAGGCTTCTCCTGTACATCTATGACTTTGTTAAAACCGTTGAGTTGGACATTTTCTCCGGCAGCTGCAATCGCATCCGGGTCATTGTCCAGGGCAATCACCCTTTTTGCTCCATGAAGAGCACAGGTTATTGCCAGAATACCGGTTCCTGTTCCGAGATCAAGAACACTTTCCGGAGGGTGGTCCTTTGTGATGGCCTCTTCGATCAGTTCTATCGCCAGCCTGGTGCTTGCGTGGTGGCCTGTGCCAAAGGCCATTCCCGGGTCCATTTTGATTACATATTCATCAGGTTGAGGAGTGTATGTTTCCCAGGTCGGGCAGATAACGGTGTTTTTGGTTATATGGATCGGTTTGAAATGTTTTTTCCATTTTTCACTCCAGTCTTCTTCAACAATAAGTTCAGTGTGAAGTCCAGGTGGAGGAAGTTGAGGTGAATTCTTTTGCAGACGATCAACAAAAGCCGTAATTTTTCTTTCCCTGGAAGGGCGCTCCTTGTTGTCTTCAATGTACCCGATTATCTTTTCATCTGACGTTGGTCCATCTGAGTCGCTGCAGGGGATTTGTTCGACCCCGCTTCCTGCAAGTGTCCCCAGGAATGAAGCAACGGTCCCGGATATCTTTTTCGGAACCTGAATACTTATTTTTACCCAGGTCCGTGGAGGTCTGTGAGAAAAATGGGAAGGGGGCATGAGGATCGGTTTACGGTTTACAGTTTACGGTTTACGGTTTAAGCTTATTTTTTAAGCAAAATTGTTGTGCACATTTGTGACAATTGTAAACCGTAAACTGTAAACCGTAAACTGTATATATGGATGAAGCAAAATTAACAGAGCTTCTTAAGAGCGTTCAAAAGGGGAAGTGTGACGTTGACGAGGCCGTCAGGGTGTTGAAGCATATGCCGTCCGAGATGATGGATTACGCCTGTCTTGATCATCACCGGGAATTGCGAACCGGTGTTCCCGAGGTTGTTTTTGGTGAAAATAAGTCGGCAAAACAGGTAACGGAAATCATGAGGAAAATGATGCACCGGTCCGGAAAGGCGCTTGCGACCAGGATAGCCCCTGAAAAGGCTGCGGTTGTGATGCAGGCCCTTCCCGAACTTCGGTATCATGACGATGCAAGGATGATAACCGGTGGCGAGGAGAAAGTCAGTACACTCAAAGGACGAGGCAGAATTGTCGTTGTTTCGGCAGGAACATCTGATATCCCTGTTGCCGAAGAGGCATATGTTACTGCCGGTTGTCTGGGGAACAAGGTTCGGAAGTTGTATGACGTGGGTGTGGCAGGTATACACCGTTTGCTTGTGAACCACGAACTCATATCATCCGCCACAGTGCTGATTGTTGTTGCCGGTATGGAGGGCGCGCTTCCAAGTGTGATCGGCGGGCTTGTAGACAAGCCGGTCATTGCGGTGCCTACCAGCGTTGGGTATGGCACCGGTTTTGGTGGAATTGCCGCCTTGCTGGGTATGCTGAACAGCTGTGCGCCTGGTGTTGCCGTGGTAAATATTGACAATGGATTTGGTGCAGGCTGTATAGCCTCGGCAATCAACAGGCGCTGAGAATACTGTGTGGAAATTTTGATAATAAAAAAGCGCCGAGCAAAAACTCGGCGCTTTTTTGTTCATCGGATGTGTATGCTCTGTGTCGATTAGAGCTGTTTTACACCGGCGTCAGAGATGTATTTTTTTGCTTTTCTCTTCAGTTTCGGGTTGTTTTTTATTTCCTTCAGCAGGTAGGGATATCCTTCCCTGAACCAGACTTGATTCTCCGGCTTGTATCCCCATTCGGTTATCGCTTTAAAGGCGGCATTGTAGCTGCGGTGACATTTCGGGCCCTGACAGAAATAGATGACCGTGGCTGTGTCTTTGCTTAATCCTGCTGCTGTAATAGCGGCTTCAAGCGTTTCCGGAGTCAGGTCATTGCCGCCGGCGCCGGTCTTGTTGTAAGGGATGTTGAGCGCATCACGTACTGTTCCTTTGTTGAAAAAGCTTGCGGGGCGGGTGTCGATCCAGAGAACTTTCTCGTTTGATTTTAACTTTGCAACCGCCTCTGCTACATCATAAATAGGAACACCCCATGGGAGTTTTTTGAGGGATGAGTCGGTGTGCGCATCCGGGATTTTTCCTTTGTCGACTTCTGATGCGGAGACGAACCCTGATCCCAGGAAAAATGCAGTAAGCAATACGGCCATAGTTAGAATTGCATGTTTGCCCATTTTCAACATTGATGATCCTCCTTGGAAATTAGTAATAGTTTGGTTGCAGCATAAAATCTCAGCGGTTAAGGAAAACAGTGTTTAGTTAATAAGTTATGCGTTATTGCCTGTAGTTGAACTTATTTAAATTATAGAAAAAAATGGTAGGCAGTGTCAAAATAAAAGTTACAATAGTTAAATTATTTTTTTGTTATCGCTTCGCGCATTACCTAGTTACATGCAGTAGGATTTAGTGTAGTTTCTCGGTCCTTTGGATGCAGCGTCAACGGATGCGCG
>DAOVSZ010000190.1 GCA_030627725.1 Desulfobulbaceae bacterium | reverse complement strand
GGGTTACAGGCAACAGGACTTCCCTGGCCCAGAAAAAAGGAGGCTGTGGTAAGAGGGAAAAAAGGAAGAATATACTCCAGATTCTTAAGGGTCTCATCCACCTCTTTTTTGGTTGAACCTGGAAATTCCGTTATCAGGTTGCCATGAAGCTCAATATTATTTTCCTGCGCTGTTTTCATGGCAAAGATGTTTTCGATAACAGTTCCCCCCTTGCCGAGTCTGTTGAGCAGGGAATTGCTCATGGCCTCAATCCCGACCTGGATTGTGGAAAGACCTCCTTTTTTGAAGAGAGGGAGATTGCGGCACTGTTCGGCGCGCATTTCGGCAAAAAAACTGTAGTCGGCGCTGCTTGTTGACAGGCTTTTAAAAAGGCGTGTTGCATCTTTTACCGGCAGGACGTTGTCTGTAAAGATAAAATCGAGGGAACCGTGTTTTTCAGCCAGATGATGGATCTCTTGTTCTGTTCGGGAAGCGCTTTTGGCCCTGTAGCCGCGCCACTGTTGATTCAGGTTGCAGAAGGTGCATTTATTCCACCAGCAGCCTCGGGAAAATTCAATCGGCAGGGTCGGAATAAAGGGTTGACCGACAAAAAGCTGCCGCATCTGGCTGAAATAGTCGGCGTAGTCAGGAAATGGTAGAGAGTCCAGGTTGTCCATCTGGGTGGAGGGTCCGATTGTGGAAAAGGGGGCAGGGGCCTTCTTTTTTTCATACAGGTCCCGGCAGAGCTTTAGCAGAGGCTGTTCTCCTTCACCGTTAATTACGAAATCGATATGGAATTTTTTCTTGAGAGAGAGCGCGATATCAGCGGTACAGAATGATCCGCCAAAGACGATTTTTGTGTCGGAAGATTGTTTTTTGATCGCCTTTGCTGCCGCAAGTGAAGAGAAAAATTGGTTGAAACAGACGGAAAACCCAATGAGATCAAATCGGCCCCAATCCGTTGACGAGATCCATCTTTTCAGATGCTCCGTAAGGGTCGTTACGGTTTCGGTAAAAGAGAAGGGTGGGGTGTCTTTTTTGCGGCATGTTGTCCGGGTTGCAAGCTTTTCTGCTGCTGCAAGCTGTTTTGGGAAGAGAAGCGGGGCGTACAGGGCCTCGGAGGTCCAGGTGTCGAGGCAGATCCGGTGATAGAGTTCCGGGGTCAGCGCCTTGGCAACATCAAGGTAGGGGTGCAGTGTGGTAACGGAGATCCGGTCATCGTTTCTTTCCAGAAACGATTTTAAGGCGCCGAGTTGGATCGATGGTCGGCTGAAAATGGCCCAGGGCATGGAGATAAGCGCTACCCTGATCGATGATGTTGTATTGGTTACGCGTCCTGTGGACATAGTTACTGTTCGATAATTTCCGTGTCAGGCGGCGGTGTGAAGACAAAGAGGTCCGGAGGTATTTCCTGATCTGTCGTGATGTTTGAGAACAGAAGGTCGGTCACACTGCCGAGCTGGTCAACGATCATGATCCTGTGAATCAGAAATGTCTCCGCCGTAACCCAGACATGGAGAAAGTCTACCTGGGGATGAGGTTTTCGGGGCACGAGTTTTATGCAATGTGCTCCAGGCATTGCTCGTGTTCCCAGGTCTGGGGGGAATACCTCGAAATCTCGTAGGATATTTCCGGTGCCGGTGAAAAAGGCATAGGTGATGTCCGATTCAAGATATTGCCTGGCCGGGCCGACGATCATCTGCGTGTTCTTGGCAAAATACATCGTCAGTGTCTTCCCGTCGGATATGATGACCTGTCTATCCGGTGAAGTATAATCCCACCGCATGGAGTCAGGTTTTTTGATCACAACGGTTCCGGCGCCGCGCCTGTCCCGGCGGCTTAATTTCATGGTGGTGAACTGCTGAAAATCAGCAGAAAAGGTCTTGGTGGCGTCGTATCTTTGCTGAAGAGTTTCCGCAATCTCCAGGGGTGACATCTCTGAAGCCTGTCCGTTTCCCGCAGTCTGTGTCACGTGAATGGTGAGTACAAAGAAGATAATCACCAGCCGAAAGGCTAGGATTCTGTGAGAGATAGTCATAAAAGATATTCCTTAAAGATCTTCAAGTCGTTTGTCACTTTTCACTTTTCACTTCCCCGCTCTGCGGGGCGTACGTGGTCTTGTTCAGTTGAATCTCCCTTCCGAAAATGCGTTGGGCGATCGAATGTGCCGTGTAGGTGATATCCGAGACATAATAGTGGTGGCGGCCGTTTTGTGTCAATTCTTTGGCAAAAGAAGAATGCTCGCGAAGATACGATTTGAGATCAGCCGCTACCTCTTCTGAAGAATCGATCACCTTGACGCGTTTGCCGATTCTTGGACGAATGAGATCTTTGAGCAGGGGATAATGGGTGCAGCCAAGGACAAGCGAATCCACTTGTTTTAACTTCAGAGGATGGAGATATCGCCTGAGTATCATTTTTGTCTCGCGCTTTTCAAACCACCCTTCTTCGACCAGCGGCACGAGAAGCGGACACGGTGTGGAATACACCTTGAAGCTGGAATTTTGCTTCCGGATTTTCTTTTCATACACCCCGCTGGTGATGGTTGCCCGGGTCCCGATTATTCCGATCCGGCCGGTCTTGGATGTTGCAACCGCCTTTTTGATGGCAGGGGAGATGACCTCGAATATCGGCAGGTCGAATTCTTCTTTCAGTGTCTCTGTCGCAACACTTGCAGCAGAGTTGCAGGCAATAATAATAAGCTTTGCGCCTTTTGATATAAGGAATTCGGTATTCTCTCTGGCATAGCGGATAATGGTTTCCGGGCTTTTGGAGCCGTATGGAGTTCGTGCCAGATCACCGAAGTATACCAGGCGATATTCCGGGAGAGTTTTTTCAATGGCTTTGGCGACGGTCATGCCGCCGACGCCTGAGTCGAATATGCCGATCATAGTGTGTCTGGAAATAACAAGAAATTAAGTGTGCAGATGAGAGCCGGTGTACGCTCTTGGTTTCAGAATAAAAAAAGGTATTATATACAAGATGCATATAATACCTTTTTTTATGTTCTACGACTAGAAAAATCCGGGATTATTTCTTCGCCTTTGCAGTTGTCTTTTTTGCCGCGGCCTTCTTCTTAGGTGCAGTGGTTGTTTTCTTGTTTTTCCTTTCAGCTATGGACTTTTTCAGGTTTTCAGGAAGGCCCCGGGCTTTTCCTGCTTTCTTACGACGTTCGGACAGGGACTTGGCACAGAGTGGCTGACGTAAGGAGAGACCATATTTTGTTCTGTATTCCCTGCCGGTCAGTTCGTGAGAACGGAGGTGTTTCGGGGAGAGCATTCTGAAGCCCTCACCACATTCGAGACAGATGATTTTATTCTTTTGAATAGATTTTTCAGGGCTGATGTTGACTTTTTTGGTTGCCCCTCCTTCACCCGGCAACCCCCCTTCCTGACCACTGCTGATCATCAACTCTTCAGCCTGCAGCAGAGTAAGAGTTTTAAATGTATTTTGCAGGGCATATGTAATTTCATCAGTTGACATGTTCTTTGATAAAGATTGAGATTGAATAATGTCAGCTGCCATCTCTACTAATGATTTCCCCATGTTCTCCCTCCTGTATGTAATGCTGATTCATTGATTGCTGTTATTTATATAAAATCAATTGTTATCGTAAAATCTCTCGCAAATCAAGTGTTTTAGATGCTGTTTTGGGAAAAGAGATATATTTTTCTCAAAAGAGGGGCCTTTTGTTCTTATTTTCATGAAGAGTACGGTGACTGATGTGTAGTAGAAAAATATGTTGAGCAGTATCAGTTCCAGGTTATTGATAGTATGTCTGAAGAGCGCCATGATTCTTTTCATGCAGGCTTTGATTCTCTTGGTGTAACATTCTTATTTGACAAAAAAAAAACTGTGAATATCTTGTTAGGGATCAGGGGGTAGGACGAAGGTGAAAAAAACTTTATGTTCAAGCAGGTTACACTGAAACGGTTCAAAACGAAATCAGGAGACAACGAATCATGTCGGAATTTAAAGATCAATGGAACCTTGAGATGGCATTGGAGGTTTTGGGAAATAAGACGGTTGACAGCAAACTCTGGTCCGAGGCGGTCAAATGGCTCCTGCTCTATGGTCCGCCGCAGGTCCGGGAAATCCTTCAAAGTGCTTCAAGTAATGCGATCAATAAACATTTTCCTGAGTTGAAGTCGGACCGCTATAACGAAGATGGCGAACCCTGTTACGATATGGAATCCTTGGCCAAGGCCCTTGGGGTTGAATCTCAGGAGTTGGTTGAGAAGATGGCAAAGATGGAAGACGAACTCGGAGAACGACAGATCTTTGATGAGTCGGAGACACGGAAGGTACAATGATCGTGTAAGCGATCACAGGCACCTGTGATCGCTTACAGGTAAGGTGTTGGGCGGGTATGTAACAGCTTCACCCTGTGAGCAGTTACATAATCGTTTGTTTTAAAGCACGGATTCTAAAACTATCGAACCAGATAAAAGGAGAGGACCTCAGATGAAGACCAGGTTGTTACTTGCAGGAAGTGTAGCGGTTTTTTGTTTATCTTTTGGAACGGCATACACCGCTGAAGTTGATATCGGCCCTGATTCGATCACCATGAAGTCTATTCAGTCCAAAAAACCGGCGAAATTTCCTCACCGTTTTCACCAGGACTTTATGGCCTGTATGAAGTGCCACCATACAAAAGATCGAACCATGACGATCGAGAAATGTTATAAATGCCACAACCAGGATATCGGGAACGAAAAACTTGATACCTTAAAAGAGGTTGGCCACACCTTGTGCAAGGATTGCCATAAGGCAGCAAGAAAGGCCGGTAAAAACGCGCCGGGAAAATGCAGCACCTGTCATCCCCTTGAGATCAGAAAAAAGACTGCGCAGTGACCTTTCGCGTTTCCGGAAAATAGAATAGAAAATATTTGATAGGTATTTGATAGGGGTCAGTATGATAGGGGTCTGATAGGGGTCAAGTCTTCTTTTGACTCTTGTAACGTTTTTTTCTTGTAATTTCATTACGTTCTGAAAATTCTTTGTTAACAAATCACTCTCTTTTCCTCACAGATTACATCGGTAGCAACCAGCAAGAGTCAAACGAAGACCTAGTTACGGAAACGTAACGGAGGTTGCCAAACAGGTACATACTCTTGCCGATAACTTAATCGAGTTTACTCACTCAAAACAGTGAGGAACCAATTTTTTAATTGGATTTTTTCAGACATTTTCCTTTGTCACCATGATAAAGATAAGAGGGATAAAGAGCAGTGTTAAAAACGTCCCGACAATGAGACCACCGATTGCCACTGCGCCGAGGGGGGCCAGCCGTTCAAGGCCGATTGCCGAGCCCAGGGCTACAGGCAGCATTCCGGCGGCAACGGCAAAGGCGGTCATCAGAACCGGCCTGGTACGGATGCGTATCGATTCGAGCATGGCCTCTTCTTTGGCCAATCCTTCCGCCATCTTTTCCTGGGCAAAATGAATGAGGAGAATGGCATTATTGACGATGATGCCGGAGAGAAGAATAAAGCCCATCATGGCCGGCATGGAGACATGATAATCGAGGATGAGGTTCGTCCAGGAAGCTCCGATAATGGTCAGCGGAATGGACAGGACAATCATGATGGCCACTTTGATACTGTCAAACAGGGCAATCAGGGTGAAAAAGATGAGGATCACCGCAAAGCCGATGGCAGCGACCATCCTCCCGGCTGCGCTTTTAAACTGTTTGATATCCCCGCTCTGCTCCATGGTCACTGACCGGGGCAGTTGCGACCCTGCAAATACCTTCTGAAAATCATCCATAATATGGGAAATGGCTGCCTTTTCTCTGGATCCGTAGACATTGAGGG
>DAOVSZ010000163.1 GCA_030627725.1 Desulfobulbaceae bacterium | reverse complement strand
TTACCGCCTCCGTAATCTCTCTTCCTTCTATCTCCCGCATAGAGTACCTATTTATTCTCGCGCCGTCTTCTGAGAGCCAGACTTTGTTGTTTAAAGCTGTGCTGTATCAGTTTTTCCCGATCATCATCCATGATGAGGGAAAACTCAGCAGAGGCCTGGAAGGTCCCATCGGCATCCGCAGCTGTATTCTTTGTACAACTCACAACTTTTCCCAAACAATAGATAAAAACATACTTCGGCAGCAGGACAAGATGAAACTCAAGAGATTCATCCTTATCAACCTTCTTGTCAGAGGGAAATGAAATACCGTTTCCACTCAGACTGACGACCATGGAAGAAAGGGTGTCAAACGTGCCTTCCCCGCGCAGGGTGTTCATCACCATATTGAGCTTGTTGTCAAGATGATGCAGGAACTCAGCAAGGTCTGCATTTTTTTCGCGCAACCGGCCCAGGGCGCTCTGTGCGCCGACAAAAATCTGTACATCCTCCAGGCCAGGCTGGTTATAAAGAGAGATTCCATTATTAGAATCAGCTTCAATCGCGTTATACCTTTCAACCGAGACAGGCTGACAAGAAAAAAGCACCCGATCATTCACCCGCACCGACTGCCGCCGGTTCTGCTTCATTGTCATTTAATCACCTAGTCCCCGCAGAGCGGGGAAGAATTCAGAATCCAGAATACAGGAGTCAGCATAAACAGAAATGTATCAATCGAATTTCTACCTTTTTTCTTCTGAATTCTGACTCCTGGCTCCTGAATTCTCTTTCAGTTCTATAATACCCTCAAAAGCCACATCCGGCTTTTGAGGCCTAATAAGAAACTCCACCCGGCGGTTCTTTCCCCGGCCGACTTCCGTATCGTTTCCGGCAAGAGGCTTTCCATCCGCGTCCCCCTTGGCGGAGAGCCTGTCCGGCGGAATCTTGAACTTTGCTATCCAGTACTCGACAACCCTGACCGCCCGCACCGCGGAAAGGTCCCAGTTCGAGGTGAATGAAACCCCTTTTCGGACAGGCACATTGTCCGTATGGCCGCTCACCACCACATGCAGTTCATTGTCCGATGCCACCTTGCCGATCTTGTCAAGCAGCTGGCTGAACTTCGGAAGTATCTTGGCGCTGCCGGAATCAAAGGCAACTTCTCCTTTGACCTGGAGCGTCATACCTTCCAGATTATGTTCCACCGCAACCAGACCGCCCTCTATCTCCTCTGCAAGCGCTTCCTGGATCTGTACCTGGACATCGAGCGGGACAGTCTGGAACTCCTGCGAAATAATCTGCTGTCCCATGATCGTCGAGTCCAGTTCCGGCGAGTCCTTTGTCGTGCCAAAGGCGTCTTTCAAGGACCCGGCGACCTCTTTATATTTCACCTGGTCCATAACGGAAAAGGACAGCAACAGAACAAAAAAACAGAGCAAAAGGGACATGAGGTCTGCAAAGGTACACATCCACTTTGGAGCCCCTTTTACGCATTTTTCCTGTTTGACTTCATCTTCAGCCATAATTAATTCCGAGTAACTATTCAGCAGCACTCCATCCGGAGTCTCGTTCCTCGCTTACCTGCGCACGATCAGGCCTTCTCGCATAGCCAACTATAGCTCGGCAACCTGCTTGTGCACACCTGAAGCACTGCTAAAAAGTTACGGGATGGAGTTTAGTCCTCGTTTGCTGCTCCACCTGAATAGTTACGATTCCGATTATATACAAGCGACAAACTTATGTTTCTTTCCGCTCCTTCGGGGGAAGGAAAGTCTGCAGGAATTCTTCCATGACCCGAGGATTGAGACCTTTCAGGATACCAAGAACTCCCTCGATTATAAGTCTCCTGTTTCTCTCTTCTTCCTGGCTCCTGAGCGCCAGCTTGTCGGCAATGGGCAGCATGAACAGGTTGGCGATAACTGCGCCGTACAATGTAGTCAGAAGAGCGATCGCCATTGACGGACCGATCGAGGCAGGGTCCGCCATATTGGCAAGCATCTGGACCAGACCAACCAGGGTCCCGATCATGCCGAATGCCGGGGCAGCATCTCCCATGGATGAAAAAACGCCTTTCCCGACATCATGTCTTTCAACAGTCAGCATCACTTCTTTTTTCAAAACCTCTTCAATAAAATCAGACTCATGGCCATCCACACAGTACATGATGGATTTTTTTAAGAAAGGATCTTCAATGGGCTGCTGCTCGAGCACAATCAGGCCGTTCTTTCTGGCAATATTCGCCAAATTAACGATCTCCTGAATCACCTGCTGAGGTTGACTCATCTTGGTGGTAAAGGCATTCATAGCCACCTTGACGGAATTGATAACGTCACTCATCCCATACCTGATAAAAGAAGTTGCGAAACTCCCGCCGAGAACAATGAGAATGGACGGAACATTCACAAAGATCCCTGCTGAACCTCCGGTGATGATGGCGGTAAGAAGAAGAACACTTCCGCCGACCAGTCCGATTATTGTGGCTATATCCATAGACCTGCTGTCCTCAACTCAATGTGATGAGTTTTCAATGTGTTATTATGCGTCCTCGGAATCTCTCAGCAGCGCTTTCATATCAACCTTCGTGGTAAAGCTGTGTTCCACATCAGGATATTTCCCGGACTTCACCTCTGCCTGAAAGGAGGCAAGGGCCTCCTTGATCCGTGGTGAGAGGTCCACATACTTTTTTACAAAACTTGGGACGAATTTGTCAAATAATCCAAGAAGATCATGGGTCACGAGGACTTGCCCGTCACAAGCGGGACCAGCTCCGATGCCAATGGTCGGGATCGAAACCGAGGCGGTGATCACCTCGGCAAGCTTGTCCGGAATGCACTCAAGCACCAGGGAAAAAGCGCCTGCCTGCTCTAAAGCTTGTGCGTCATCAACCAGTTTTCCGGCCGTCTCAAGGTCCTTTCCCTGCACCTTGAAGCCGCCAAGCTTGCCGGCTGTCTGCGGGGTCAGACCGATATGTCCCATGGTCGGGATCCCTGCCCCGTCAATGGCGGAAACAACCGCACACACCTCTTCTCCGCCTTCAACCTTGACCGCATCACAGCCGGCCTCTTTTAAGAAACGGCCGGCATTGACAATCGCCTCTTCAGGGCAGACCTGATACGAGAGAAAAGGCATGTCCCCGACCAGAAGCGCCTGACTGACGCCCCTGCCAACCGCCTTTGCGTGATGAATCATCTCATCCATGGTAACAGGAACAGTCGATTCATACCCAAGCGCCACTATGCCAAGCGAATCACCGACCAGGAGCATATCAATGCCGGATGCGTCCAACAAGCGGGCAAAGCTGACATCATATGCGGTCAGCATAGTGATTTTTTCAGCCCCTTTCATATTGATGATATCAGGAATCGTCTTTTTTTTCATCGGAGGACTCCACTTTATTATAACGTAACCTTCTGAATCAAACGAACTCACTGTAAAAAGGATAGTTCTATGAAAACAATCTGCCGTTCTGCATCGCCCTGCTTTCAAGCGCCGTCTTGTCGCAGGACCTGCCGAAATGTTCATAGGCATTCTGTGTCGCCATTCTCCCCCGGGAAGTCCTGGCCAGAAACCCGATCTGGATCAAAAAGGGTTCATAAACATCTTCAAGGGTGTTTTTCTCCTCACACACCGCAGTGGCCAAGGTGTCAAGACCGATAGGACCGCCCTGAAACTTGTCGATAATGGTCAGGAGTATCTTTCTGTCCATCTCATCAAGACCCTCGCGGTCAACAGCGAGCATCTTCAAAGCCCTGTCCGCCACTTCGACGGTAATCATTCCGTCAGCCTTCACTTCAGCGAAATCGCGGACCCTTTTTAAAAGCCGGTTGGCGATCCGTGGCGTTCCTCGCGACCGGCGTCCCATTTCACTTGCTCCGGCATCATCAATTGAAATGCCGAGCAGAGCAGCGGAACGTTTTATGATCACAACCAGTTCCTCGGGAGAATAAAAATCGAGCCGCAGAATAATCCCGAATCGGTCCCGTAATGGCGGGGTTAGAAGACCTGTCCTGGTGGTCGCGCCCACCAGGGTAAACCTGGGAAGGTCCATCTTGACTGTCTTGGCGCCAGGGCCCTGACCGATCACAAGATCAAGCTGGAAATCCTCCATGGCCGGGTACAGAATCTCCTCAACCACATGATTCAGCCGGTGAATTTCATCAATAAAGAAAACGTCCCCTTCCTGCAGGCTGGTGAGAATAGCGGCAAGGTCTCCCGCTCGTTCAATGACCGGCCCGGATGTCACCTTGATATTGGTCTGCATCTCGTTTGCGATGATATAGGCAAGGGTTGTCTTGCCAAGGCCGGGAAACCCGTGAAAGAGGAGATGATCAAGCGCCTCGCCCCTCCCGCGTGCCGCTTCGATTGCGATCTCAAGGTTCTTTTTGAGTTGCTGCTGCCCGATATACTGGGTCAAGAGCTTAGGCCGGAGGTCCGTATTCATAACGTCATCAATAACGTCATCCGCGCCCTCTGCTTTTGCGCTCACTATTCTTTCTTCGTGGTTCACGCAAGGACCCTCAACGAATGCCTGATTAAATCTTCAAGGTGCATTGTTGCGTAAACATCATCCGACACCTCTCTTCTGACTGCATCAAGGGCCTTGTTCGCACTGACACGCGTATAGCCCAGATTGACCAGGGCGGACAGGACATCGGCAGACAGTGTGTCGTCTGCATCAAGCTGTATGCGCACAGGCCCTCCCGGCTGCTGGTCCGGGACAAAATGGACCTTGTCCTTCAACTCAAGGCAAAGCCTCTCAGCCGTTTTTTTACCGACACCGGACAGTTTGGTGAGCCGGACAATATCGTCCGAGGTTATCGCACGGGCCAATTCCGAGGGAGTGATCCCGGACAAAATGGAGAGGGACAGTTTCGGGCCCACACCCGAGACGCTGATCAGGACAAGGAACATCTCCTTCTCCTCCATATCAGCAAATCCGTAGAGATTCAGGGCGTCTTCTCTGACATCGGTGTAGATATGCAGAAAGATCTCGTGGCCTAAATCCGGCAGCCGTGCATGGCACGCACTGGAGAGAAAAACCTGATAACCGACGCCCATGACATCGACTATCAGTTTTTCCGCTGATTTATAAAAAAGTTCTCCACGCAGGCAGGCTATCATATTTTTTAAAGTCTCAAACTGTCAGGCGTCAGCATTCAGCTTTCAGCCGTTGGATAAAAACTCTGATTCGCATGGCAAATGGCCACGGCCAAGGCATCTGCCGCATCCTGGCTTGGGCTGGACGATAACTGCAAGAGGACACGGACCATCTGCTGGACCTGTTCCTTGCCTGCTTGTCCATAACCCGCAATACTCTGCTTGACATTCGTAGGTGTGTACTCATATACAGGCAGACCATGCTCTATTGCGGCAAGCATTGCCACTCCCCTGGCATGCCCGAGCTTTAAGGCTGATCGCGGATTGACAGAGACAAACACATCTTCAACTGCCGCGACATCAGGCTTCTGCGCCTCAATCACCTCACAGACCCCGGTATAGATCTCTTTCAATCTTTCCGGAAATGAGAGTTTACTCGATGTCCTGATGACGCCACAGACAACAAAGGTGTGGTTTCCTCCCTCACTCTCAATGACCCCGTAGCCCGTGGCCCGTGAGCCGGGATCTATACCAAGAGTCCTCCTCTTCGTACCCGTATCTCCTCGTCTTGCACGCTGCAACTAATGATAACCTCACGAAAGGCAAAAACGTAGAATTCGTCTTCAATGATTTCTTCAATAAGATAGAAACGGTTAACGCGTCCGTCTCGCGCTTTCTGCGAGACCGACAATCTATGACAGTTGCTCCATTATTTCATCCGGGATATCAAAGTTGGCGTGCACATTCTGCACGTCGTCGTAGTCCTCAAGTTTTTCAAGCAAATTTAAGACCTGCCTGGCGACCTTCTCCTCAGTTACATCGACAACGTTTTTTGGAATCTTGGAAACAGCAGCCTCTATCGTTTCAACGTTGTTGGCGGCAAGCGCCTCCTGTACGGCCGAGAAACCATCAGGCTCGGTAAGGATCTGGAACTCATTTTCTTCTTCCACAACATCCTCGGCCCCGGCATCAAGCGCAATATCCATCAACTTTTCTTCATCAATAGCGCTCTTGTCGATAAGAAACGATCCTTTTTTGTCAAACATCCATGCGACACAGCCGGATTCCCCAAGGTTGCCGCCGGATTTACTGAAAAAATGACGGACATCCGCAACCGTCCGGTTCTTGTTGTCCGTCATGCACTCGACAAGAACAGCAACGCCGCCCGGACCATAGCCCTCATAGGTGATCTCTTCATACACAGCGCCTTCCAGTTCGCCGGTGCCCTTCTTTATCGCCCGATCGATATTATCCTTGGGCATATTTTCAGCCTTTGCCCCGACAATGGCGGTCCGCAACCGGGGATTGGCGTCAGG
>DAOVSZ010000134.1 GCA_030627725.1 Desulfobulbaceae bacterium | reverse complement strand
CAGGAACAAGATAATTGCATATATTTTATAGACACAAAAGATTTTTGAGCCTAGAAAGGAGGCTTTTGTGCTTAAAACAATAAAAAACGAGACTTGACAATTTCTGCCAAGTCCCGTTAGTATTGGTGCCCGGGACGAGAATCGAACTCGTACAGGCACAAGGCCCGAGGGATTTTAAGTCCCTTGCGTCTACCAGTTCCGCCACCCAGGCAACATTGTCAGTCTCTATGCCCCGACGCCGGCAGATGTAAGAATAAAATTTGAGATTTTTTTATCACACAATCACCTAAAACACAATGGAATCTTTGACCAACGACCCTCATTCATTCTCAAGAAAAACTCCGTTTTCACTATCCCCCAGCAACACCTGACCATCAGGAAATATCAGCTTTCCTCTGCCGTCAAACTCCCCATCCTCGAAATTCCCGGAAAATTTAGTCCCGTCACGATTGGTAAACGTCCCTTGACCGTGTGGGATATTGCCCTCAATCCGGCCCTCGTATTTTGTCCCATCGTCGTAATACAAGGTCCCCTGCCCCTCATATTGACCATTCCTGAAATCACCTTCGTACACTATCCCCTTGTTTTTCTTGAATTTTCCAAGCCCTTCCGGCATATTATTCACAAACTGCCCTTCATATTTAGTCCCGTCCTCAAACATGAAGATGCCTTCACCGTTGCTGCAGTCACCGGACAGACACTTCCCCTTGATACTTTGCGCGCACCCTGAACATAACAGACAAATAAGAGTAAAAAGAACACAGGATAATTTTCCCATAACAATCCTCACAGCAGAAGTAAGTAAATCCAGCAAAATTAATACAGCAGTCCCACAATCGCACCTGTCATACAGGTAGCAATCACCCCTGATACAATCGACTTCAGGCCCAGGGCCACAATCTCATCTTTTCTTTCCGGAACAATTGCCCCAAGTCCACCAAGAAGTATTCCAAGGCTGCCGAGATTAGCAAAACCACACATCGCATACGTCATGATCAGCTGACTCCTGGGGCTGAGAGAGTCTTTTGAAAGAGCAGCCATATCCAGATAGGCAAGAAGTTCATTCAAAATTATCTTTGTACCCATTAATGTACCTGCAATCTGCGACTCTTTCCAGGGAATACCAATCAGCCATGTCACCGGGGCCATGACATACCCTAAAATCATCTGCAATGTGATTGGCTTTCCTCCAATTTCAGGAAAAAGCCCGAGAACCAGATTAACCAGATGCACAAGGGCCACAAGCACAATCAGCATGGCAATGATATTAATCATCAATCCAATACCAGCGGTAGTCCCCTTGACCACCGCATCCATGGAACTCCGAGCTGACTGGGGCGGCTCGATATTGCCCGCAGTCGGTTCATCTGTCTCAGGCACCATAATCCCAGCTATAGTGATGGCTGCAGGAGCGCTGATGATGGAAGCTGTCAGAATGTGGCCCATTGCGCCAGGGACAAGATCACCCAATATGCCGGCGTAGAGGACCATTACAGTACCTGCGATGGTTGCCATGCCACATGTCATGACCGTAAATAATTCACATCTGGTCATCTGGGCCAGATAGGGCCGGACAAAAAGGGGCGCCTCAATCATACCGACAAAAATATTTGCTGCGGCCCCCAGACCCAGTGCACCACCAATACCCATGCTTTTTTGAAGGACCCAGGAAAATCCCTGAACGATCAAAGGAAGTACCCTCCAATAAAACAAAAGTGAGGTGAGCGCGCTCACGACAAGAACAAGAGGGAGAGCGCGCATTGCCAGAACAAAACTTGCACCGGGAAATTTCTCATCAAATGGCAGGGGGCCGCCCCCCAGGTACCCGAAGACAAATGCTGTTCCTGCAGTTGTTGCCTCCTGAAGGGACATGACCGCTCTGTTCAGCAAAAGAAAAAAATCTTTGCAATATGGAAACTTCAACAGAACAACGGCAAGGACAAATTGGATACCAACACCCACTGCCACATTTTTCAATCTGACCCGTGTCCGGTTCTCGCTGATGCACCAGGCAAATGCTGAAAGAAAGAAGAGACCTGCAATTCCTTGAAGATACATGGTCGATTTTTAAACAAAAAAAGCTCTGCGGGCATCCGCAGAGCTTATAAAATTTTTCAATAGTAAATCTTACAGTTTGGTAACATTCGCAGCAGCAGGACCTTTCGGCCCTTCAACAATCTCAAACTGTACTCTCTGCCCTTCGGCTAATGACTTGAACCCCTCATCCATGATAGCGGAATAATGAACAAACACATCGTTTCCGTCTTCCTGCTCAAGAAACCCGAACCCCTTTGCATCGTTGAACCATTTTACTTTTCCTTCTAACATCGCCCTTACTCCTTTGCCCTCAGAGGCAAATTTTTTTATCCTTACAGCACATTCAGGTCCAAAGCAAAAAACCGCACAAACTCTAAAGGATGTGCGGTTCATTATGATCAGGTCAGGACACTACAAAAAATGTACTGCACAAAAATTATAAAAAATCTTACCATGCAGTTTACAACAATGCAACTTTTTATAACGAGAAAAAATATGACCACGACCTACCAGCACCAAGTATTACCACAGCCCTCGAACCGCCACCCCCCATATGCCGTTTCCGGCAACAGGCTCAACTCTCACATTTTCTTCAAAAGGAGTGCTGAAGACATACGTGCAGACAACTCCCAGAAGCGCCCCGGCTACGACATCCTCCGGATCGTGATTATCAGAATCGATCCGGCTCCATCCGACATAGGTCGCAGCCGCATATGCCGGAAGCCCGTAGTTCCATCCATACCTTTTTCCTATAAAAAATGCGGAGGAAAAGGCCATTGATGCATGTCCTGAAGGAAAAGATTCGTCCTGGCCGTCGGGTCCCTCCTTGTCGATCCCCACCTTGAGTCCATAGGTAACCGCAACTGTCGACAAAAACGATTTATAAAACTGAATCCTGCCTTCCTGATCATCAAGGCCGAAAGTCATTCCCAAGGCAGCTGCCGGAAGCACTGCCCGTAACACATCACCCGTATCTTCAGAGTCTGCTGCACAGACGTGCGGCAAAAAAGCGACCATCAGGGCCAGTGCAAAGAACAATACCTGAAATTTTCTCATACCATCATCATCTTGCTTATAGTGTTACATAAAGGTATTAAAAACATGAAACAATACCTCACCCAACCTCATGCGGCGACAACCTTGACACGCTTTTATAAAAAAAACAAGCCATGAAGACCATTCGCGGACAGATGATTGAACTTCTACGGGAAGAAGAGATGAGTGTGCGTGATCTTTCAAAAACGCTGCACATTATGGAAAAGGACGTCTTTGACCATCTCGCCCATATCACCCGGACACTCAAAGGAAAAGGAGACAGGCTGATCGTCTCTCCGTACAGGTGTCTTTCGTGCGGGTATGAATTCAAAAAGAGGAAGAAACTCACAAGACCGGGCCGCTGTCCGGAGTGCAGGAATTCCCATCTCGAACAGGCGACCTATAGGATTGGATAAGACAAAAAGGTCAACAGGTCAGATGAAAACAGGCCCCTACCTTCTTCTTTCCGGCCAACTCATTATACCTTTCGATGGCCTCTCGGCACGGAAGGGCAATAAAGAGAATCCCCTCTTCAAGAAGATATTTTTTCAACTCCCCATCAGGCTTCATCAGGCCGCTTGCACCAGTGCCGGCAATGATCACTTCAGGGGTGGACTCAATAAGATCAAGAATATCGTGCATAGAGAGGATATGCCCGCTCTTCCGCCACCAGGAGCTTTCCACTCTGCCGTCAGGATAGATGATCACGTCTGAGGAGAACTCTCTGCCATTGATAACAATCCGTCCAAAAGAGTACGATTCGATCATGTTTTCTCCTGTACACTGTCTCCTGTTTCCCATCTCCCGGGGATCACCGTGTTGCAGAAACGACAGTGTTTCCCCTCAAGATTATACGTCGGGATCAGATATCCCTGTCGCTCGATCAGCAGATTCTTGCAGTTATGGCAATAGGTATTGACCCCATCCTGGCCCGGCACGTTTCCCAGATACACATACCGGATTCCCTCGCGCATGGCCAGGTCACGGAACCGCTTCATCGTCGATATCGGTGTCGGGGGCAGCCTGTCCAGTTTGTACTTGGGGAAGAAACGCAAGAAATGGAGCGGATAATCCGGCCCAAGGGCATCAAGGATCCATCCGCACATCCTTTTTACCAGATCATCATCGTCCACATACCCGGGCACCACGAGATTCGTCATCTCAAAATGGACCCCCTGTTCATGAAGCGTCTTAAAGGTATTTAAGACCGGCTGCAGACGGCCTCCGTTCAGCTTCCGGTAGATGGCATCACTATAGGCCTTTAAATTTACGTTCGCTGCATCCAGCACCCGGCAGAGTTCCAGAAGTGGCTCTCTATTGATATATCCGTTTGAGATCAAAAGGTTGGAAATCCCTCTCTCTCTGGCAATCCTTGCCGTATCAATCATATATTCAAAATAGGTGATCGCCTCGGAATAGGTGTAGGCAATGGAGAGAGATTTTGATTGTTCCGCCTCCCTTACAACATCCTCCGGAAACAGCTCATAGTGACGGACCTCGTGAGGTTTTACCTGAGAAATTTCCCAGTTCTGACAGTTCAGACAGCGAAAGTTACAGCCGGCTGCAGCAATGGAAAACGCCCGTGTCCGCGGCTTAAAATGAAAGAGCGGTTTTTTTTCAACCGGGTCGACATGAACGGAACAGGGGTTGCCATAGGCCAGGCTGTAAAGGACACCGTCCATGTTGACCTTGGAACGGCAGATGCTCCTGTCTCCCGGCGAGAGCAGACACCTGTTCGGACATATCCCGCACCGGACCTTTTTTTTCGGCAGTTTTTCATACAAAAAACCCTCGTGCGACCATTTCCAGAGTTTCTCCGGCGCATCCCCCTTAAATATCGTTCCGCGAATATCATCCGGCCCGGCAAGATTTTTCTCTTCATCGCCAAAAGGCCAGAAGGCGTCAGCAGGCACAGCGTTTGACGCCAGCAAGGCCGCACTGCTGCAAATGAAATGGCGTCTATCTATTTTCTTCATGATACTTTTAAGACCCCGCAGCGAGGAAGAGGTTCCTGGAACTCAACTTTTAACAACCACCAGCACACTTGTCAATTTCAACAATCCAAGACAGAAAATAGTCATAAAGATTCCGAGATACGGTATCAGCACAACACTGGTAACCAGGGTGCCGAAAGCAGCGCCGATGAGATCAGCGGAAAAGGCCCTGGTAGCGGCGGGATTGTCCCCTCCCCGCAGATACAGCGCCACCGGGAACTGAAACCCGCAGGCAAGAGAGACCGCAAATCCGAACGTAAGATAAAAGACGACCGGCAAACGGTCCCCTCCTGCCCAGAGACCACATGCCAAGAGCCCCAAAAGAACCAGCAGTATCAAGTCTGTCCATGCCAGAAGACTTTTCCCCCGCACTCGGTACCTGTCGCCGGCCCATGCCCCGGGAAGCAACCCTGCCAGAAAAACCGTGATGATCAGACCAATCTGAAAATAGATGTAGCCGAAGAAAATCTGGAAGGCGAAAATCACCAGAATCTCGCTTCCCATCGTCATAAAACCGGTCGAGAAAAGGACAAACTCCTCCCTGGTGATCCGAAGGAAATACACGAACCAGAGAACTCCGAGAACGGCAAAAAAAGATGTCGGTGAAGTAGAAAACTTTGCAAACCACTGAGAAAACATAATCCGCATCAGGAGAGGCGCATAATCGTGATTTTTCGAGATTGTCCGGTCAATCAGACCAGTTACATACTCGATCCGGTCCCGGGTCAGATTGCCGTAAAAATAGCCGCTGATATATTCCGTTTGAATTCCTTTTTCTGCAAGAAGGCCCGGAATATCGGACCGAAGAGGCTCATTGCTGCACAGGTAGAAGACTCGTTGACCCGGCAACAGCAGGATGTGCTTGAAATACTCTTCAGCCGTATTATAGATGGATGAAAGCTTCCGGCGCTGTGGTTCCGCGAGATAATTATCAAACCCCTCCATGGAGAATGACAACACTCCCTCAGGCGCCAGCCGCGCTCGTGCCAATTCAAAAAAACGACTGGTAAAAAACCTGTTCACCTGAAAGGTATCCGGTTCCGGCAGGGAGATAAGGATCGCATCGTACATCTTGTCGGTCTTCGCCAGATAGGCCCTGCCATCCTGGTTCAGAACGTGCAATCCAGGGATTTTCTTGAGCAGACCGAATTGAAACTGGACCGAGGTCATCTCCGGATCAAGTTCCACATAGTCAATTGTTTCCGCACCGTACAGCGCTATTTCTTCCATCATGCCGCCCTCGGCTGAGATCAAAAGAATATTCCTGACTGTATTGAGCTGCGATAGCGGATAATGGACCGTTTCTTCCGCCATGCTGATATTCTGATTGCTGAACATTGGGGCGCCGGACGCAAACAAGGTCATCTGCTCATGGTCCTGATGTATTGTTATTCTTCCGTAGCGTGACTCCTTGTAATAGACAAGTTTTCCCTCTGCCGGCGTCAGAGACGACATTTCCAGAAAAACTCCAAGACAGAGAACGGCAAACACCGCACTTACACTTATCAGTTGCAATGGTGAAAAACGATTGTCCGACTGAAAAAGAAAAAAGGTACAGACCAGGAGAAGGAGACTGGCTCCGAACACGGCCTGCATCGGGGTCAGAAAATAGACAAAAAGAAATGAAAACAGTGCGCCGCCGAGCACATCACCGATATTGTCCGCCATATAGATCCGGGCGCCTGAGTAATCAGGTCTCTCGACCCGCAGGACAAACAGGCTGTACGGCAGGACAAAGCCGAGCAGCAGGGCATAGGGTGCGATGGTCAACAGGGTATAGAACAGGGTCGGGTAAAATCCGACGGAACTTCCGTGGATAAAAAACTGGTCACGAAGGACGCGGACCGCAAAGATCTGAAGCGGGGAAAAACTTGCCAGCAGAAGAGAGAGCCAGGCAAGAGCGGCAACAGAGGCTTTCAGGAGATACTTGCTTACAAGACGGGCGAAAAAGGTGCCGATCCCGCCGAGGACAAGCCAGTTAAAAAGGAGAAGGGCAATGACAAATTCATTTCCCTGAAACTGAGAAAGGAACTCCCGGATAGTAAGCAGCTGCGTAACCACGGAGGAAATCCCCGTGGCAATAACCACTCTGATAATTGCCTTCTCATCTTTTTTCATCGAAATACTGGACCTGGTAGATCTCGACGTCCAACTTGGTATGCTGCCATGTATCCTGCGGAAGCCCTGCTTTGCTGCAGAGGCGCCCAAGAAAATCCTCCGGTCGCGGCAACTGCTCCCAGACCTGGGGCAGGAAAGTTGCGCT
>DAOVSZ010000118.1 GCA_030627725.1 Desulfobulbaceae bacterium | reverse complement strand
CGGCAGAGTAACATATTTGCTCGGGATGGCGTGCTTCTGGACCAGAAGGCAATGCTCGACAAGATTTTGACCGAGGTGCTGAATACGGATGAAATAATAGCCTATACGGCAAACCCGGGAGATAGAAACGCCGAAATGGTCACAAAGGGGTTCTTCCTGACACTCGATTCGTATCATTGCACGCATTTTGTCATTTATAACAGCGCGTTCTCCATCATCCTGCAGGAGAAGATGGAAGGGGTTCCTGCGCGGCCGGACACGCTGCCGCAGGTCTATCGGCCCTTGTATGCGAAGTGTGCGGAGGATTTTGCCAACAGATATTATTTCCGGGTCAATGAACAGGGCCCGAAGGCCAATCCGGCGGAATACTGCGGTGTTGCCGTGCTGACCGATGACGACGATAATGTGACCGGCTATGTTGAGATCGTCCTTGATGCCGGCATATGGGTGGATAAGCTGGCGAGTCTCACGAAAGGGGCGGTCGGCCTGTATGATACTAAGAAAATTGAGTTTTCGCAGGTCTCGGATGCTGATCTCTATAAGGGGATAGCGCAGGACAATGCCGGCGCCGAAGTTATTGACGACACCTTGGTGAACCATGTCGGGGACAATTCTTTCCAGTCCGACCGGATGCCGATCCTCAATCCGGCCGGAGAGATCATTCACTGGATCTGGCTGACCAAGGATTTTACAAAACAGGTCAAGGCACAGAGAATGAATATGATTGTTGGTCTGGCCATCCTCTGTTCTTTGATTCTGCTGACCCTTGTCGCCACTACATTTTACCTGTGCAGGAATGTGATCCGGCCTATAAACCGGACAGCGGCGGGACTCATGGAAACCGGTGAAAAAATCGGGGACCTTTCATCCCAGGTGTCGGCATCAGGCCATAGCATTGCAGAAGGGGCCTCCTCCCAGGCATCCTCGCTTGAAGAGACATCGGCCTCTCTGGAAGAGACGTCGTCGATGGCGAACCAGAATGCGGAAAACGCCAATCAGGCCAGCGGTCTCATGGAAGAGTCGGGGCAGGCAATCAGCCAGGGCAGCAATTCCATGGAGGAGTTGTCTTCAGCCATGGAGGAAATCTCCAAGGCAAGCGAAGAGACGCTGAAAATCGTCAAGACAATCGATGAAATCGCTTTCCAGACCAACCTTCTTGCCTTGAATGCAGCGGTTGAGGCTGCCCGGGCAGGTGAGGCGGGCGCAGGGTTCGCGGTGGTTGCGGATGAGGTCAGAAACCTTGCAATGCGGGCGGCGGAAGCGGCCAGTAACACCAATGAGTTGATTGAGGACACGGCTGTCAAGGTAAAAGCGGGAAATAACATTGTTTCCGAGACATCCGAGGTTTTTGCCAGAATCGTTTCAACTTCAGAGAAGGTTTCATCGCTTGTCGGAGACATTGTGACGGCATCCAACGATCAGGCCCGCGGTATCGAACAGCTCAACATCGGTATTATACAAATCGATGAAGTGACCCAGCAGAATGCGGCCAATGCCGAAGAGAGTTCCGCCGTGGCAGTGGAGATGGACCAGCAGGCGCGACAGTTACGGGTATATATTGAGAGCCTCATGAAGATGATGGGCGGCGAGGCGGTCGCTGCCGGACAACAGAGCATTGCGTGTTCGCTGGACAAGGTTAAGGGTACGGGTACGGTTAAGGGTCGTCTGCTTGAGTAATCGGTTTGGTCGTGTTAAAATTATGATTGCTTAGAGAGCGAGGCCTAAGGCTGAAGGAGTAAATCCATCAGTCTGTTCGCGTGTGATAGGTACGAAAGAATTTTGCTGGGAAAAAAAGGAAAAAACTATGGAAAACGATGAGAAGTCCTCCTGCGTAAAGCCTGATAAAAACAGGCAGGGGCTTCTCAGGGCGATACCGAAAGTCGATGAGTTTCTGGGCTGGATCGAACGCCATGATCATATTCCCTCCCTTGTTGTGAAGAATGCCATTCGGAAGGTGCTGGACGATATCCGTTGTGCTATTCTGGCCGGAGACCGGATCTCGAACGATGACCTTTCAAAAGACTCCCTCCTGCTCAAATATCACCACTGCGTAAAACAGAAGATGGGGCCGAATTTCCGGCGGCTGATCAATGCCACCGGGGTGGTCGTGCACACCAATCTGGGCAGGTCTGTGCTGCCGGAAAGTGCCATGGAGGCGATCCTGCAGGTAGGCTCCAGGTATTCGAACCTGGAGTTTGACCTTGCGACCGGCAAGCGCGGCAGCCGCTACAGTCTGGTAGAGGACCTGCTTTGTGAACTGACGGGCGCCGAGGCGGCGCTGGTTGTCAACAACAATGCGGCAGCTGTTCTTCTGGCTTTAGAGACCCTGGCTGCCGGCCGTGAAGTCATTGTTTCGCGCGGGCAGCTGGTTGAGATCGGCGGTTCTTTCCGGATTCCCGACGTGATGGCCAAAAGCGGCGCCGGACTGGTAGAGGTCGGCGCCACCAATCGGACGCATCTGAAGGACTATGAGGCGGCCATTACAGACCAGACAGCTCTTCTCTTAAAGGTCCATACCAGTAATTTCAAGGTGATCGGTTTTACCTCGGAGGTGCCTCTCTCTGAACTGGTTGAACTGGGGGCGAAATACGGGCTGCCGGTCATGGAGGACCTGGGAAGCGGATCGTTTATGGACCTTTCCAGGTTTGGCCTGGTAAAGGAGCCGACAGTGGGCGAGGTTGTGAAGGCCGGGGTGGATATTGTGACCTTCAGCGGCGATAAGCTTCTTGGCGGTCCACAGGCCGGTCTGATTTTAGGGAAACGTGAAATTATCGACCGGGTGAAAAAGAACCCGATGAACCGTGCCTTGAGGATTGATAAATTTACCCTGGCCGGGCTGGAATCTGTTTTGCGCCTCTACTTTGATGACGAAACCGCTCTGAGGTCCGTGCCGACCCTTGCCATGCTGGCTGAGCCCGTTGACAGTATCAGACGAAGAGCGACAAGGCTGGCGAGAAGGCTCAAAAAGTCGTTGGTCGCAGCCTGTGAGGTCAGCCTGGTCCGGATTGAATCCCGGGTAGGCGGCGGCGCTTTTCCCGAGCAGGGGCTTGACAGCAAGGCAGTGGCGCTTGCGCCCAAGACTTTGAGCGTGAATGAACTCGAAGCAAAACTGCGCAGAGTGGCGCTGCCGGTTATCGGCCGCATTGAGGAAGACCGGTTTCTTTTGGACATGCGGACCGTGGCTGATGATGAGGTCGCATTGCTGGCAGATTCTTTACAGCAGGCTTTTGAAGGTAAGTAATTATTCAGGTGGAACGAAATACTTGGCCGAAACTCCATCCTGTAACTATTCAGCAGTGCTCCAGATGTGCACCCATCCGGGCATAAACTCCAGCAGGCTGGAGAACTATAGTTTGCCTATGTGAACCAGACTGATCGCGTGCAGATGGGGTGCTGCTGAATAGTTACGAAGGTGAACACGAATGACCTTGTCGTTGCAGTGGAATGAATGTGCCCTTGAGTATGACGATTTTGAGCGGTTCGCGGCATTGTTCAGGCGGACAGTCGCGGCATTTCTACCATGCAGAAGCGTCGGCTTTGTCCCGATGGATCTTGTGCCGGCCGCCGGCAAGAAACTGCCTGCTGATTCGCCCGTGGAACTCTCCTGGCTCCGGGGGGCGCGCCTGGTAAGGAAGCAGCGGAAACCGGTGAGAAGCGCCGCCGGACCGCACCTCTTCCTTCCTGTCTGGAAAGAGGATGAGCTCTTGGCTGTCGCGGTGCTTCTTGGGGAAAACAGTTCCGTTTATAAAGAAACTTCCGATAGCTGGCTGCTAGACCGAAGCCGGATCATATCGCGGGAGTTTCAAATGGTCAAGCAGTGGTCCGTGGATCCGGCGACCGGTCTTTTAAACAGTTATCATTTCCGGGAAGAGATAAAAAGTCTTTTTGACGGTACGGGAAAGGTCCGGACCGAAAAAAATACGAATGATTCCTGCCCGTCTGCCCCGTCTGTTCCCTGCAACCTTGTTCTGATCGAAATGTATCCCCGCCCGCATGATGCGGACAAGGCGCACGTTTATATATACCGGGCTGCCTCCTATCTCAAATCCCTTATAGGCGGTTATTCTCCGCTGCATTATCTCGGGTTCGGAGTTTTCGGTCTGATTTGGTACGATATTGGTCCCGAACAGGCCCTGAAGGCTGCTGATACCCTTTTGCATCGTCTGATGCACGAGCGATTCTCTCGTGTCCATATCGGGATAGCGCCCGGTCCCAAAAACGAAAAGGAAGATGGAAAGTCCGCCGGCTCTGTTTCCGGGGACGGTGAGATGTTGCTTGCAGAGGCCTGGCAGGCCTTGAAGACCGCCAGGCGCAGAGGGCCATATGCCCTTTGTTCCTATGCCTCTCTTCAGGACCCGGCAAAGCATCCGTTGCGAAACCCTTCCTCTCATGTCATGTCGGTTTTAAAAAGACAGTGGTCCGGAAAGGACCATTTCGCTCTTGTGCTGCTGCGTCGGGACCAGAAGACCGAGGAGACCGGATTTTCAAAGCGTATATCTTCCCTGATCGGGCCGGACCACCCTGTTTTCTTTGAGAATAATCGGGAGGCATTTGTGTTTCTTGATGCTGCTGCCGAGCAGGAGGCCCTGGACTGGATCACGCGATTCAAAAGCAGATTGAAGACACCTTCAGGTTCTGCCTTATTTCGTGAAGATGTCACCTTTTCCGCCGGTATAGCCCTCTATCCTTGCTTTGACTTCAAAAAATCCGCCATGCCGGCCGGCGCCCGAAAAGCGCTCAAGCATACAGAGTTTTTCGGCCCTGATACGATGACCGTTTTTGACGGGGTCAGTCTGAATATAAGCGGTGATATTTATTATAATGAGGGCGATCTTGCCCGGGCGGTAAAAGAATACCGGAAAGGTCTTGTTCTTGATCCGGAAAATATCAACCTGATGAACAGCCTGGCTGTTGCCTATGCCCAGATGAACCGGTATCAAAAGGCCATTCCGCTGCTTGAAAGGGCGCTAGAGATCGATGAAGCTGACTTCATGGCCCTTTTAAATCTGGGTTTTGCGTATCTGGCAACAGGGCAACAGGGCGCTGCTGTAGAGAGTTTTGAAAGGGCGCTGGCAATTGATGACAACCATTTTGATCTTCTGCTTCAACTTGGGAAACAGTACTGTCTTCTTGAGAGGTTTGAAGAGGCGAGAGAGCTGTTGGTGAGGTGTAAAGGAAGACTTCTTGGGATGAAGGAGGAGGCCGGCAGACAAGGCGAGACAAAGACGGGTCTTGATGGGTATGGCGCACGACCAAGAGATGTTGATCAAGGTGTTGTGAGCAGATATCTTGGAATGGCCTATAAGGGGTTGGGAGACAGCCACCAGGCTATGGTCTGTCTGCAAGAAGCTGCTAAGTTTAATCCCTGGGATGTGACCGCACTCTGCATTCTTGGAGAGTTGTATGCTCTGGAGAAACAAGGGAACGATATTGCTGAATCATTATGCAGGCAGGCAATTGCGTTGGATGATTCACGATCTTCGTGCTGGCGCGCACTCGCTCATGTCCAGTTCCTTAACCGGGATTTCGAGGCGGCGAGGGAATCTCTGAAACAGGCCCTGCGCCTCGATCGGAATAACATTGAGGCGTTGCTTCTGGCCGGCCGGGTTTATGAAAAGCTTGGTCAGGATTCCAGGGGGGTGAAGATGTATGAAAGGGTTTTGCGCCTGGATGCCGCCAACAGGAAAGCCCTGCAGGCTGTGAAGAGGCTGCGGGGCAAAAAGAGAAAATGATTGATACGTAACCGAAAGAAAATGAAGGGGAGTTTATGAAACTGACACCACATGGCGCTATTGACGAGAGACAGCAGTACTGGCTGGATAATTTTCAGGTCGGAGATTCATGGCGGTTGTTCAGGATTATGTCCGAGTTTGTCGATGGATTCGACACCCTGTCGACGCTGCCGCCATCCGTGTCGATCTTCGGTTCGGCCAGGACCGATCCGGGTGACAAGTATTATCAGATGACGGTGGATGTTGCGCACGGTCTGGCAAAGGCAGGGTATGGCGTTATAACAGGCGGCGGTCCTGGGATCATGGAGGCGGCGAATAAGGGCGCAAGCGATGCCGGCGGCGTCTCGATCGGACTGAATATCAGCCTGCCGCATGAGCAGGAGCCTAATACTTTTACAAACCTTCCGTTGAACTTTAAATACTTTTTTGTCCGCAAGGTGATGTTCATAAAATATGCGGTCGCCTTTATCTGTATGCCGGGAGGCTTCGGGACATTAGACGAGCTGTTCGAGGCGCTCACCCTGATGCAGACAAGAAGGATCAAGAGGTTTCCGGTCATTCTCGTGGGCTCTGAGTTCTGGGGAGGGATGGTTGAGTGGGTGGAAGAGCAGCTGTTAAAGCAGACCAAGATTGACCAGGACGATCTTCTTTTCTTCAGTGTCCTTGATGAGCCGGAAGAGGTAGTGAAGATGATAAAGAGGATTGTGGTTATATGATTCTTTTATCTACATCTTAAATTTGAGCGATTCAGAAGAGTTCCCGAGCGCCTGAGCTACCTGTTCACATTCCGCACAGACAAGGCCTGTCAAATAATCCCAAAAAGCTTCGTTCTCAATCGTTTCTTCAACGATCTGCATAGGTAAAAAGCGTCTCATTTCCCGGATGAAATCCTGATGCAATACAGGATCACGCTGGAGTTGGTTCTTACGCTCATTCAACAGCGCCAGAAATTCAGCCGTACTACGATGACGATCCAAAATCTTTTTCGGGATCAAATCCAGCGGCAGATCAATCCCTTGCTGCTTAAGCCAAACGATATCCCAAAGATCACGATTTTTAAGCCGATTTGCTCTAAACGCCAAGGCAACAAGTTTGTCAGCCAGGATTTCTTCACGACTTTGGGCCTGAATTATCAGGCCGGAGGTCCCCATCTCGACACCATAATTGTTGCGCAGCATCATAGGGCGCCGATCATAGCTGGGTAGAGTGCAAATATCGACATTGATTTTTTGTGCAGGTAACGCTTTTTGTTCCGGTCGGGTGATAATTTTTAACTTCCAGGTATCGACATTACCTGTATCTCTCTTTGGTTCATCAACCGTAACGTTCAAACCATATTTCCCTTCCAGCTTGTCAACGAGAATATACCCCAAATCGCTGAGAATCTTACGGTTGAAGCTCTTTCCTCCTGTGAAGTCTAAATCTTCACTGAGCCGATTAGAACCATAACAGGCCCGCAAGCAGGTCCCACCGATAAAGGTCAGGCTGTTGAGAAATCCAGCCGTACCCATTTCACGAATGATGTCATGATGAAGAAGTTCCTTCTCGACCACCATACGTAAGGGCGCAAGCTCAGCCTTGCTTTTCATCGCTTGAAGAACCAGTTGATCAAATAAGTTCATTGGCCGCATCCCAGTCAATTAAATCAGTGCTTCGCTTTGTTGCCTGCATATCCTTAATCGCCAATGCAACAGATGCACGCCACAAACGACAATGTGCATCGTAGGTCAGGTGATCTGTCAAATTCGCTGGGTGTTTCTTGGTGTGAATAAACTCAATACGACCAAACTCACCACAGTTTACAATGTGGCTGCGACCGGAGGACATCAACGTGATCCAGCTCATAGGAATCTGAGAAATCACCCCGGCATCACTTAACGCTGTCTCCAGACTGATATAATTAAAAGCATCGGCACGCAATCTGGCAGCCGCATGAAACAGCACCAATCCCCTGGCATATTCTATCCCCGAATACAGGTATAACCCGCGACAGATACGCTTGAGTAAACCGTCCTTTACTCCTCTGCATATCAATGCCTTGAATCCGCCCTGACTTTGCTCGGGCATGGCGCCCTTCAGGTCAGTAAGGGAAAACAGGTAATGTTCCTCATCAGCGAGAACAGCGAGGATTTTCGCTAATTTTTT
>DAOVSZ010000005.1 GCA_030627725.1 Desulfobulbaceae bacterium | reverse complement strand
GGACCTTTTTATGGCAGTGACGAGATTATCGGCGACCTTGATAGCCTGATTCCTGTTGATCTCTATATACCAGGCTGTCCACCCCATCCACTTGCCACCCTGCATGCCTGGCTGAATTATTTTAAATAGATAGTAACTATTCAGCGACTCAACCAGTCTGGACGGCGACTGGCCCCTAATTAAAAATAACAAGATTTTTTCAGCAAGGAAAAATGTGTCGTAATATGCTGTTTTTATGTTATTTATGCAGGGTCAAGCTTCAAACTGTTACTTAGAAGCTGCACCCCATCTTCGGAGTCTTCGCTTCGCTCCGCTTACCTGAACGATTTCCGCCCTTGGCGTGATAGACTCGCAAGCCTGCTTGTCCAGGTAATAAGCGCAGACTCCGAACCTGGGGCACATCTGAATAGTTACGAAGAATTAAACATTTTTCATCATACCTTCAGAAGTGCTTGAGTGAAAGGCATGTTTGTGCGTATTATTGAAAGAGACTGAAATCTTTTTTAGCCCCTAAGCTTCATGAAAAGCATTATGGTTGATATCGTCGATGCGTTTGAAACCTTGAATATGGCACTATGACTCTCACAAAATCACGACATGCAATATTCCTTTTCTGCTCGGTAATTTTGAAAAAATTGCAGTCGGCCTTTACCGACCTGCTTCCTATCATTCTGGTCATTGCCTTTTTTCAGCTTGTTGTGCTCCGGCAGCCTTTGCCGCATCTGGGCGAGATCATTTTCGGCGGTCTTCTGGTGGTTGCCGGTCTCTCCATGTTTATCCAAGGGCTTGAAATGGGTCTGTTTCCAATCGGCGAGGCAATGGCCCAGTCCCTGGCGCAGAAAGGCAGCCTGTTCTGGCTTTTGATTTTCGCCTTTGCCTTGGGGTTTTCCACCACGGTGGCCGAACCCGCTCTTATTGCCGTGGCCTGGGAGGCCGCGGAGATAGCCAGCAATGGAAATATCATAGACCCAGGCGAGGAATCACTGCGCTCGTATGCGTTGGGTCTCAGGCTGTCGGTCGCGTTTTCCGTCGGTCTGGCCATACTTATCGGGGTGCTTCGCATCCTTCGCGGTTGGCCCATTCATTACCTTATTATCGGCGGGTATGTTATAATCATGTTGATGACTATAGTAGCGCCGGAAGAGATTGTCGGCATAGCCTATGATGCCGGCGGGGTCACCACCTCGACCGTGACCGTGCCCTTGGTCGCGGCCCTCGGGGTCGGACTGGCCTCGGTCATCAAGGGCCGCAATCCACTCCTGGACGGCTTCGGCCTTATTGCCTTTGCCTCTCTGCTGCCGATGATATTCGTTATGGGCTACGGAATGATTATCTTTAAGTAACTACTCAGCAGCACCCCATCTGTGTACAAGCAGGCTGGCTCACATAGATTTACTATAGTTCACCAGCCTGCTTGTACACATCTGGAGCACTGCTGAGTAGTTACAGGCTGGAGTTTTTTGTAACTTTTCGCTCATACTTGAGTAGTTATCTTTAATTGATTTGAAATGGAATTCCTTCTTGATTTCGGAAAAATACTGCTTTTGACGTTTCGGGATGTGCTGCCTATCATCATCCTGATAACCTGCTTTCAGCTGTTTGTCTTGCGTCAGCCTTTTCCACACCTCCGTCGTGTTATTGTGGGAGTCGTCTATGTGATTGTTGGACTGGCCCTGTTTCTTGCCGGTCTTGACAAGGCCTTGTTCCCGCTCGGCAAGATCATGGCCACCCAGCTCTCCAACCCGGCCTTTATTTACGGACAGGACGTGCCGGTTGATACGGTTGACTGGACCGCCTACGGCTGGATATATCTTTTTGCCGCCCTGATCGGCTTTGCCACAACCATTGCCGAGCCGTCTCTTATCGCGGTGGCCTTCAAGGCAAGCGAGGTCTCGGCCGGCACCATTAAACAGTGGGGCCTGCGGATTACGGTGGCCTTTGGCGTTGCCATCGGCATCTCGCTCGGCGCCTTTCGCATTGTCACCGGCACGCCGCTCTATATCTATATCATGGCAGGATACATTGTTGTGGTCATCCAGACCATATACGCCCCTAAAGATATTATTGCACTGGCCTACGACTCAGGCGGGGTCACTACCTCGACCGTAACTGTTCCTCTGGTCGCAGCGCTCGGTCTTGGTTTGTCGGAATCCGTTCCCGGCCGCAATCCGGCCCTGGACGGGTTCGGTCTTATTGCCTTTGCCAGCCTGTTTCCCATTATTACCGTCATGGGGTACGCCCAGTTTACCCATTGGGCAGCAAAACGTTCGAAGACTATCATCAAGGAGGACTAACGATGCGATTTAAGATTATCTTGGCAAGTGTCAAGTCGTCTATTTCCGACAGTATTGTCGATGCCGGCAAAAAGGCCGGCGCTACCGGTGCTACGATCATACCGGCAAGGGGGACCGGCGTTCATGAGGCAAAGACCTTTTTTGGACTGAGCCTGGAAGCCCAGACCGACATCGTCATGTTTCTTATTGAAGAGCATATCGTCCAGAATATACTGGATGCCATAGGCGATGCCGGAGAATTCCAGAAGCCTGGAACCGGTATTGCCTTCGTGCTGCCGGTGGAACATGTGATCGGGCTTGAAAGCCAGATGGAACGGTTTAGAGATGAGGTGCGCGACCAATATTTTTAAGGTAACTGTTCAGCAGCACCCCATCTGCGTGCGATCAGGCTGGTTCACATAGGGCTACTATAGTTCTCCAGCCTGCTCGAAGTCTGCGCTTATCTGCACACATCTGGAGCACTGCTGAACAGTTACAGCATAGAGTTTAGGCTAATTCTGTAACCACACCTGAATAGGTATATTTTTAAGAAGATATCATGAAAAGGGAGAAATCTTATGGGCTTAGCAACAACTTCGATTGTGCGGGCAAGAGACGTTATGCACAAGGAGCTGATCTCCATCGACGGTATGGCCACCACCAAGGAGGCCGTCTCAAAAATGAGGGACAAGAACGTTTCCGCCCTGCTGGTGGAAAAAAGGCATGAGGACGATGCCTGGGGTTTGATAGCCATTCAGGATATGATCAAGGGCGTCATAATACCCGGGAGGGCTTTTGAGGAAGTAAACGTCTATGAAATTATGACAAAACCGATTATCACTGTGCCTGCGGACATGGATATCAGGTATGTTGCCCGTCTTATATATAGCGCCGGTATTCGAAGAGCGCCGGTTGAGGAGAAGGGCGAACTTATCGGTATGATTTCACTCGCAGCGTTGATTCTTGATAACAAACTGTTCTGAGACCGACAAAAATCGGCTTATGAAAAGAAACAAGATCATCGTGGTAGGCCTGGGAAATGTCGGCATCCGGTTGATCAGGATGCTTGCCAGGGGACGTTTCCTGACTTGTATCGAAAACAAGCCGGAGGCTATTGAAGCGGCGCCTCGTTGGCGTGGAGAGTCACTGACCATTATTCAGGGAGATGCCACCAGCAGATTGACACTCGAAGAGGCGGGAGCCGACAACGCTGATACGGTGCTTATTACCACCACTGTCGAAAAAATTAACATTGAGGTTGCACGGGTCTTACGTCGGCACTTTCAGGTCCCACGAATTATTTCTCTTGGCATTACTCCCAACGGGATTAAGGAACTCGAGGCCTTGCAGGTTGAGGTGGAGAATATCTTTCAGGTCAGCGCCATGGGGCTTCGTAATCGTCTGGAGCATACGGCCAAAGCCGTTCATGGCATCGGATTGGGGAAAAATGAAATTCTCGAGGTAGAGGTCCACCCCCATTCAAAACTGGCCAATAAGTCCTTGCAGGTTTTAAGCCCGAAACACTGGAAGGTCGGGATTATCTATCGTGAGGGCAGGATTGTCGTCCCGCACGGCGACACAACCTTGTCGCCGAAAGACCGTCTGGTTATCCTTGGTGAGCCGAAGCTCCTTAATGCCGTAAGCGAGATGCTGCGCTTCCGGTTTCAGCACTTCCCTCTTGAGTACGGCAACACCACCATTATCTATTTTGACGGCCACGGCCATGAGTCCTTTCTTGCGGAGGTGGACTACCTTTTCAGTGTCTTTCCCCTGCGGAAGGCTGTGTTTGTCTGTCCGCGAGACAAGGAGTCTGTTCTTAAAAAAGGACTGGCGGAAAGAACAGAACAGCATGGTATCCTTGAAATTGCCATTGAAACAACCGACCTGCCGCCGTTGAAGGCAGTTAAGAGATTGCTGCTGAACACTTCATGGCGGGCAGGGATGCTGATTCTCCCCAAAGCAGGATTTTTCGGCAAAAGCACATCTCTTGCCGCCCTGTCCGGAAAATACAAACAGCTTCTTCGCGATCTGTCTGACGCAGGATGCTGTCCTGTTCTCCTTGCCGCCGGCACTTTTCCATATGTGAAGGCTGCCGTTCCCTGTGTTGAGCCCGAGGGGGTGCAGAAGGCCCTGGAAGCGGCCCTTGAGGTTGCCTCGACCATCGACTGCGCAATCGAGGCGCTTTTTGTTAATTTTTCCAGATACATCACATCGGAAGAGGACCTGTTGCTCCGCGAACGTATGAGAAAAACCGTCTCCGACCTCAGTTTAGTCCATGGAACGAGCATTAAGATGGTAGAACTTGAGGGGAATCCGATTCTGGCTCTGTGCAAGGCGCTTGAGTCGTACCAGTTGACGGTCATCAACATGAACAGCTGGCGACATGTCGGCCTGTTTCGTTCATTGTTTCGTCCGGATGTTGCCTGGCAGGTCGTTAGCCGGTCTCCCGCTTCCACGCTGCTCATACCGCCTTTTGAGGCTGCCGTCTAATGAGGGGGCTGAGGGCAGGGGTCAGGGCAACGAATGATATGAGACAATCTTAAAAGCTGACCGCTGATAGCTGCCCCTTTTTTTTGCCAAGGAGGCCTGGGTAATAGTCCATATTGATGAAAATCAACTCAGTATGTTCCTGGTCGTTGCCGGGGTTGCGGTCATCCCATTTCTGGCCCGCCGGCTCAGGGCGCCTTCCGCCGCGCTTGAGATTGTCTATGGGGCCCTGCTCTTTAACTTTGTTCTTGACTCTCGCCCTGACTGGTTCCTTCTCCTGAAGGAAATCGGTTTTATCTACCTCATGTTCATTGCCGGCATGGAACTGGATGTGCGGAGTATCTTGAAAAGCGGCAAGGCATTCTGGTATGTTGCCGTTTCGCTCCTTTCCTTCAGCATTACTCCGCTACTTTTTATCCTGCTCGGCCATTCATTTTTTCTTGGCGTGGCTGTTGCCATGATATCCGCCGGAATTGTGGTCCCGGTCCTGAAAGAATCAAAGATCATCAAAACGCCCTTGGGGCGGGACATTGTCGGTGTTGCCCTGACAGGAGAGCTGCTTTCGATCATTGTCCTTACGCTCATAGATGCCGTTCACAAATATGGATTCAGCCGGACCGCCGGTCTTGAACTTCTCAAACTGGTTCTTCTGTTTGGACTGGCATTGCTTGTATTACGAATAGTATATCTGCTTGTCTGGTGGTATCCGGAACGGGTGGAAAAGGTCATGGAGAGCGAAGACCCGGTTGAGGAGGGTATGCGGGGAGTGGTGACCATAGTTTTTGCCGGCGGTCTGCTGGCAGCGGCAGCCGGAGTGGAACCGATACTCGGTTCCTTTCTTGCGGGCATGGTCTTCAGCTATACGTTCCGAAGCAAGGGACGATTTGAGGAAAAGCTGAATGCGCTTGGTTTCGGCTTCTTGATCCCCTTCTTCTTCGTCGGCATAGGCTCAAGCATGGAAGTCGGACTGCTTGCATCTCCGGAGAATATCATATTCGCCCTGTTTCTTACAGTAATGGTCTTTGTAAGCAATATCTATCCTATGGCGCTGTCCCGTCCTTTAGGGATCAGCATGAAAGATGCATGCTCCATGTCCCTGTTGCTTTCTTCCCCTCTTTCCATGATCGTTGTTGCCGGGACGCTTGGGGAGAAAATGGGTTTCCTGTCTCTGGAGATGAATGAGGTCCTCATTCTCACAGCTCTTACGGCCGGGATTGTTTACCCCTTGCTTTTCCGGTTCATCACAAAAAAATTATGACGGAGGAGTGTCAACATTTTTTTTCTCCCCTAATAGTCCGAAATTATTAAATTATGTTTTTGAATTATGTTTTAAACCGTAGAAGAGACGTTAAATACTATTTGACGCATGTCTAGAATTGTATAAGTATATAAAATGTTGTGGAATGTTATGGGTTACGCTGCCAAGCTTTGGGTCGGTATTTCGGTGAATGGGCATGGTTATCCGCGGAGCTGTCAACGGTGTGTCCGGTACGCTGAAAAGGAAAGGGGGTTGCCGGCGCCCTCGATGACATCAACCTGTGCAAGAAATTTTTAAGGAGAGCAAAGGATGAAATCCGATGAGAAAAGAGTGAAGGACATCATGTCTCGTATTGAGGAATACGATACTGTTGGCGTTGAGGCCCCTCTTTGTGAAGCATTGGGTAAGCTGAAGGAAAATCATGAAAAAATCGTGGGAGGGGGGGGCGGTAAATTTCACAAGACCATGTTTGTTACCGATGCATCCGGTCGTATTATCGGCAAATTATCTTTCTTCGATATTATTAAAGGTCTGGTTCCAGAACCGGCCAAGGAAGTGAAGCATTCACGAAAGTTCTATGCCATTTTGTCGTCCAGGACCCTGGAAGTGGCTGATGAAATAACCGAGATGCAGAAGCGCTTTACCTGGCTGCACTCCACCTTTCTGGAGCTGATAAAACAGCAGACCAAAAAGAAAGTAGGGGATATCATGTCTCCGATTTACCCGCTATTGAAGGAAGAGGATACCCTGAACAAGGCGATTTTTGTGATGTTCAAGGAGAATATCCGGCAACCGCTGGTGAGCAGAAAAGATAAAATTATCGGGGTAGTGAGTCTTATGGACATTTTCCCCGAGCTGCTGAAGCTTGCCGGTGATGAGTGTCTTCTGTGAGATTCTGCAAGCGGTTACTGTCGGAGAATGGATAAAGAAGGTCTGGATTGTCATCTGCGTACCTGCCGGATCACACCTGTTGTGGTTGTTGAAGAAAAACGTCAGCAACGCAGCGTTTCATATTCAGGCCTTATCAAGATAATGAGGGAATAGCAAAAAGAAGAGACAATTCAACCGGAAACTACAATCAACGTAAACAATGTTCTGTTGCTGGAGGGGTAAATCAATGCGCACACCAAAAGTAATCATGCCTGTTATCATAAGTCTTGTTTTACTCTTTTTCGGTTCTCTGGCCTTTGCCAGCGGCGGTGGGGGTAAGAAAACCCACGAAATGGTAATCATTGAGGGCGGCGAATATGTGACTATTTCAGGCACCATCATTGATTCCCATAAGGAGCCGGTCGGCGAGGCGATTGTGGCGGTGAAGCTGAACGGCCATGAGGTGACGGCGGTTGAGACTGCGCATAACGGTCATTATGTTACCAATTTCATGGTGGAAAAAGATGCCATGCATAATGCCTCGTTAGATTTGGAGGTTCGTAAAACCAGTTTCAGCGCCAAGGCCATGCATTTTCCAGGCAGCGATTTTGCCCAGAAGGGAGATCATTATTATCTTGCGGAAGATGTGATGCTGGACCGGTTCCTGGGATCGGCCTTCTGGATCGCCACCGTGGTCTTTATCCTGGCCTATGTGCTGATCGCCTTCGAACTCCTGCACCGGACCGTGGCCGCCATGCTGGGCGCGACGATGATGCTGCTGATTTCCTATACCATCGGCACCATCAATCCCGACTTCCGCATCTTCTCCTTTGGGCGGGCCATCTCCTGCATTGACATGAACGTCGTCTTGCTGCTCATGGGCATGATGATCATTGTCGGCATCCTGAAAAATACCGGGGTGTTTCAATGGTGCGCCTATATCTCCTACAAGCTGGCCAAGGGCAAGGTGTTTCCGCTCACCGTCATCCTGATGGTTTTCACGGCGGTCAGTTCCGCCTTCCTCGACAATGTCACCACCATGCTGCTCTTGACCGGAGTGGCGATTGAGATATCCATCTCCTGCCGTCTGAATCCCCTGCATCTGCTCATGCCGCTGGTGCTGGCCTCCAATGTCGGCGGTACCGCCACCCTGATCGGCGATCCGCCCAATATCATGATCGGCTCCTATGCCGGCCTCACCTTTATGGACTTTGTCATGGCCCTGGCTCTCCTCTGTGTGGTCGGCATGGTGGTCTTGACCGTGTATGTCAAGGTGGTCTGGGGGAAGAGTTATACCACGGCCCAGGCAACGATCTCCAATGTGCCGGAGTTCACCGCCGAGCTGAAGGAAAAATACAAGATTTATGATATGCCCCTGCTCACTTATGGCCTGGTTATTCTCGGTTTTGTAGTCTTCCTTTTTTTGTCCCACGGTTACTGGCACATGGAGGTGAGCGTGGCAGCGCTGGCCGGCGCCTCCGTCCTCACCACCGTTGCCCTGCTCACCAAAAAGGTGGATTTGCTGCATATGATTGAAAAGGATATTGAATGGCCGACCTTGATGTTCTTCATCTTTCTGTTCATTCTGGTGGGTGCGGTGCAAGAGGCCGGCCTGCTGGCGGTAGTTGCCGACTGGATCCTCGATCTGTCCGGTGGCGATTATCTGATTTCCATGACCCTGATCCTCTGGGTGGCGGCGATTATGAGCGCCTTTGTGGACAACATCCCCTTTACCGCCACCATGCTGCCCATTGTCGCCTATCTGTCCACGGTAATTCCGGGCGCTGAAAACACCCTGTGGTGGGCCCTGGCCGTGGGCGCCTGTTTCGGCGGCAACGGGACGATCATCGGCGCCTCGGCTAACGTCGTTACCATGGGCATCGCCGAAGGGCAAGGCTACAAGATTTCTTTCCTCGGGTTTATGAAAACGGCCTTCCCGTTCATGATAATCAGCATCATCATCGCCCAGGTCTGGCTGATGCTGTTCAAGCCGGCTTAAAGCGGGTTTATTAATTGTCTTGGAGGCCGTGTCAGCTTAAACCGACGCGGCCTTCTTAACGGGATGATAGAATGAGTTTGCATCGGGACCGCCGGATACCCGCTTGGGCATCGTTGAAGAAGGTTTCGACCCTGAAAGAAATGGGATTACACCATGGATGTCGAGAGGGTGCAGACCCGATTCTTTAGCCGTCTTCGAAGTTCTTTAAGTTTCAAGCGTATCATTTTCCTCGGACTTTCCATTCTCGCAGGTATCATTCTGTTCTCCTTCTATTCCGTTTATTACCAGACAAGAGCCCTCAGGGAAAGTGCCGGGCGGAAATTGTTGATCTGAGCGAACTTGTCAGCAGGAATACACGACAGTTGCAATGTAACCAATTGATAAGATCAACAAAAAGGATATTACAAGAGATATGGGCAAGAAATTGCGGTGTTGAATGGAAGGCATTCGCAAACAAGGTATCGAGAAAATGAGTCGAATTGCAACATTATTAGGCAAGTTACAGCTGAGGGCACGTATAGGCAACATAAGGGTCAGGGTGATCTTGGGTGTAAGTCTGATACTTACCGTCGTAATGGGCGGCTTTACCTATTATGATATGGTGACGCGGACAAAATTCTACGCTGAGAAGCAAGAGGAGCGCGCGCTTGAGATTAGCGCTACGGTCATGAGAAGTATTGAGTACCCGATGCTCGACGGGGAGATGATGGACGTGCAGGCCATCCTCGAAAGGTTGAATACATTGTTGGATGTCACAGAGCTGAATCTTTGCGATGCCGACGGCATCATCAGACATAGTGGTTTGCCGGTTAACATTGGGAAGGTTGACAATTCAGAGGTCACCAGAAAGGCGTTTCGTTCCAATGCCATGGTTAAGGGTTTGGAAATACTGAAGGGAGACAAGATACTTCATCATGCCATGCCTATCCACAATGAAAAACCCTGTCATAAGTGCCATGGTGACGAAAATAAAATATTGGGCGTCTTAGCTGTGGGAATCGGCTGGACCGATATGGAGGAGAGGATAGCAGAGGTTAGGAATAGAGAGATTATCTTGACGGTGGTTTCCCTTATAGTTGTAGGTTTTTTCTTAACCGCATTCCTGTCCAAATACATTACCCGACCCCTTACCACCCTTGCCAGATTAGCTGATGAAATCAGCCGTGGTATGCCTGGATTTGAATTCGGCAGGACCCTCAAATGCTGGGAGGTGGAAAAATGTGATAAAACTGACTGCCCGGCATATGGAAGGTCCGATATCATGTGTTGGTATATAGACGGGACCCACTGTAAGGCCCAGCCATCAGGAACATTTCCGGGAAAGCTTGATATGTGTCGCAGCTGCTGGGTGTATAAAACCCATGTGGGTGACGAGATGGTGAGGCTGGCGGACTCGTTCAAGCACATGCTCCACAAGTTAAAGACCTTTGAGAAAGAGGTAAGGCTGTCTGAAGAAAAATACAGGCTTCTGTTTGACACCGAACCAAACCCTGTTTTTATTCTGGATCGTAAAACGCTTAGAATTCTGGATGCCAATGCAAGGGCTGAGGGCCAATACGGCTATACAAAAGAAGATCTTCTCAAGATGTCTTTTATAGATTTGGGATATAAAGAAGATGCCCAAGAAATCATCGTGGACCTCAAGGGTCTCTTGAATAATCAAAGTATTGTTTTTGCCAGAAAGCGACATCGTGGAAAAGATGGCGGTCTGTATTACAAAACCATCCATGTATGCGGCGCTAAATATATGAAAAAAGGCGCTCTTATTGCATCAACAACAGATGTGACGGAGAGCGTCCGCAAAGAGGCCCAGCTTGTCCAGGCCAGAAAGATGGCCACCATCGGTGAGATGGCAACCGGAGTGGCGCATGAACTGAACCAACCCCTTAGTACCATCCAGATAGGGACTGATTTTCTTATGAATATGGTCAGGCAAGGCCGGGAGATACCTCCCGACGAGCTGGTCATGGTTTCCGAACAGATGTCGGAACAGGTTGCCCGGGCGGTTCGTATCATCAATCATCTGCGGGAATTCGGGCACCAGGCGGAAACACAAAAAGAGAAGATCGATATAAACCGACCGCTCAATGGTGTTTTCACGCTCATGAGCAAGCAGTTGGAGTTGCGGGGCATCAATGTGGCGCTCGATTTCAAGGAGGGTCTCCCCGGGATAATGGCTGACAGCAATAGGCTTGAACAGGTCTTTATGAATCTGGTGGTCAACGCCAGACAGGCCATGGAAGAAAAAGATCAACTGTCCGCAGGTGTAACTTCCGATAACACCTTGACCGTTCGAAGTTTTCAGGAAAACGGTTGGGTGGTCGTCACCGTGTCCGATACGGGCCTGGGAATATCCGGAGACATAATAGAAAAAATGTTCGAGCCGTTTTTTACTACCAAGAAAGTAGGTATTGGGACAGGATTGGGCCTTTCTATCAGCTACGGGATTGTAAAAGACTATAACGGAACGATTAATGTGGAAAGCGAAATCGGCAAAGGGACTACTTTCACGATAACTCTTCCTGCCTGCGAGGGCGAGAGAAGCGGGGATTAGGACTATGACTCAAATTTTGGTTATTGACGATGAGGAGAGTATCCGGGGTTTGCTTAAGATCACCCTGACCCACAAAGGTTATGAGGTGCTGACCGCCGAGGATGGTGAAAAAGGGATAGATGTTTTTATGCAGGAAAGGCCCCCCTTGGTCCTCACGGATATAAAGATGCCCGGTATTGACGGCATCGAGGTATTGAGAAGAATTAAGGAAATCAATCCTGATACCGAGGTAATAGTTATCACCGCGCACGGTGATATGGAGTCGGCCATCCAATCCCTTCAACTTGGGGCCTCCGATTTTATCATCAAGCCGCTAATAGATAATGTGCTGTCGATTGCCTTAAAACGGGCCGAACAAAGGCTGGAGGCAAGGCGGAAGATTAAGGAAACGACAAAGGAGATTGGCGAGAGGTACGAATTTGAAGGCAAGCTCATTCACCATTCCATTGACGGTATAATCGCCGCCGATAACCAGGGGAAAATAATCACCTTTAATCAAGGGGCCAAGAGAATATTCGGATGTTCCAAGGATGAGGTGATTGGAAAAATGGATATCGGAAGTTTTTACCCGCCCATGATAGCCGAAGAAATTCAGCAAGGTTTGCAGCATAATGGTTTAATCAATAAACTGGATAAGATGATGCATAACTGGCAGGAGACCTTTGTATTAGGGAAAGACGGTCATAAAATCCCGGTAAGGTTTTCAGGGACCATACTGCATCGGAACGGCAAGGTTATCGGTAGTGTTGGTTTTTTCCACGACTTGCGAGAGATAAAGCGGCTTCAGCAGGAACTGATCAACTCCGAGAGATTGACTGCCATTGGCCAAACCGTGACCAGCCTTGCTCATTATATGAAAAATATCGTAACCGCTCTTGAGGGAGGAATCTATGTAGTAAACAGGGGGATCAAGAAGGGTGATAATAGTAAATTCAACACCGGCTGGGAGATGGTGGAAAGGAATATCGGCAAGCTCTCCGGTCTGGTTTTAGATCTCCTCAGCTTTTCCAAGGAACGTCACCCTGAATATAAAAGTTTTTCACCAAATGTGATTGCAGATGAGGTGTGTGAGCTGATGTCTTATCAGGCACAGGAATCCGGTATAGAGATTGTCAGAAATTTTGATCCGACCATAGGTGAGGTAGCCATCGATCCTAAAGGGATTCATCGCAGTCTCCTTGACCTGGTCTCTAATGGGGTTGATGCCTGCATGTCCGATGAAGACGAGGATAAAAAACACGAGGTGCGGGTAACCACAAGGCGTGAAAGTGATGGAGCAATTACCTTTCAAGTTTCCGACAACGGTTGCGGCATGGAAGAGCTGGTCAGAAACCAAATCTTTATGAGTTTTTTCAGTACCAAGGGGTCCAAAGGTACGGGCCTCGGCCTGTTGGTTACCCATAAGATCGTCAAGGAACATGGAGGGACGATAAGTGTCGATTCCCAACCAGGAAAAGGGTCAACTTTTACCATCCGGCTGCCTCCTGAACACCAAGGGTGATTGTCTACGGGGGTCAAGGTTCAAGGTTTAACCAAGGAGACTGAGGGATTTCGTCTCAACTGGAGCATTGGAGTGAAGGAAAGAGACACCTTACAGAATCTCATCAAGTATTTCGGCTGGACTATACCTCATCTCCCTGAGGTAAAGCTTAACAAGCTGATCTATATTGCTCAATTATATCATTATACAAATTATGGCGAGCTGTTAACCGGCGCTCGATTTTTTAGTCGTAGTTATGGTCCACATGCCCCGGCAATCAGCTCCGCGATAAAGGAGGCACTTGCAAGGAAGGCCATATATTTAGAGAAATCCCGGACATCGGCGGACCCGACATATTCAAACCCGGTAATGATCATAAAATCTCGCGGACCCAAAGACAAACTCTCAACTCCATGTTTGAATACGGTGAGAGCAGTTGTAGAAGATTGGGGAGATAAGAGTTTTGCAGACATAATCAATTATACTACCAGAACTATTCCCTTCCTTTCGACCACCTTTAGGGAGCGCATCGATTTGACGATAATTGATCGGTTTCATGGTCTCAAGCATGCCTTATCACTGTCGCAAAGAGAACGGATACATAAATTTGTGGAGGCAAACGACGAGGAGGTCGGTCAGGACATTTCTTATAGTGAATCGTGCCCAATATCTCTTCATGAGGTGGTAGAGATATATCTTGCCCTGCAGGGTGACTCTCCGGAGAAAATTCCTTCTCGAGAATATCTTGGATTTTATGCGCCGGCGGTCCTGAAGGCCCTGAGTGTGGATGTCGGAAATGAAAAGATACCGGAGAAATACCTAACTGATATTGATAATGCGGCGCAATTAACTCATGAGCTCATAAATTCCATGAGTTTTAGACATTATAGTTCCAGGGTCGCCTTACATACCGGAATGCTGTTATTGAAAAGGTCTGGTTATTTTTTTGGCAGAGATGCCCTGGAAGACAGATGGCCGCAGGGCAATGATTTTCAGACCCTTAGGGAATGGTTTTTCAGTACTGCGCTGGGGCCCCAAGACACAAGAATACAAGGGTGAAACGCAATAGCGGCGGGCGTGGTGCTATTCTTTCAAGGCATCCTTGACGACCTGTATTAACCCATCCGGGTCAAACGGTTTTTCAATATAGCCGTCAGGTATCGTATATTTTGTTAATCCGGTGGTCTCGACGAATTTTTTTTCATCCCGGAGCGGTTGTTTGAACATGTGGTCTCTGAAATCGACTCCTGTCACGTCAGATATACCCGTTACTATGACAACTGGTATATGGCTCAGGTCCGGATCATTTCTCAACTCCTGGAACATGGTGATGCCGCTTTTCTTCGGCATCATCAGGTCAAGCAATACCAGGTCCGGCTTCTCCCTGCGCAAGACCTCCAGCCCCTCATCCCCGTCTTTGGCGCTTGTGCTTGTATAACCGTGATCTTCCAGGATTTCACTGATATAGGTAATCATATCCAGTTCGTCGTCTACAATCAAAATTTTTTTAGACATTTTTCCTCTCCTATAGGCGTTTGGCGCCTGAATATAACAAACACCTTGTCACTTTGTCGGTGGTGTATTTCTTGATGTTAAATTAACCAGTTAAATAGACACGGCTTGGTTGGAGCAACTTACAGGCCTAAAAGCCTTCTGATCTCGGGATGCTTGGATATGGACTTGAGAAATTGTCCTGTTCGATGTTCCAGGCGGTTCTCAAGAATTCTGGCCGAGTTCAGCATAATAAGATATCCCATGGCTTCGTTATGGTCAAGGAGGTCTAAATATTTATCTCCTGATATGACAAACATTTCGGATGGTTCAACAGACACGGCATACGAGGTATGGGTTGCCGGAGGATTGAGGGCGGCCCAGCCGAAAGAATATCCCGTCTTTATGGAGCCAAGAGAGATGATCAGGGTTGGGGTGAGTTCCGCCTCAAGCAGTACCTTTCCTCTTTTCAGTGAGTAAAAATGGGTGGCTGCGTTGCCTGCTTCGTAAATGATCTCTCTTTCCTTAAACGACTCCTCTTTAACCACGGGAAGCAATTTTTCAAGCATCTGGTCGGGCAGATTCTGAAACAGCACGATCCTTTTCAGGTCCTCTATAGAAACCATATATTACCTCTCCATACCCGCAACTATGCGTAATTGAAGTTTGTATTAATTGTTTTTACGCAACTCCGAAAGTTGCTGTATTTTAAAAAAATCGACAAAAAGTCGTCGATGTGAAATTGCTGAATGCAAATCTTACCTTAACAGAAAAACCACTACCAGAAAAACAGTAGCCACAGCCGCACTGATCCCTATCGGTGAAGTGTGTGTGTGCAGGGCCGCACGAGCTGTTTTAATTCTGTCCTCGAGTTCTTTTCCCTTAGCCCCTGTAACAACCCATAGAGGAGCCAAGACTCCAAGGGTGAGGATCTCGGGGCCGCGTTTGGATATATGACAAAGAAAGCCTGCCAGTCCACCCACAAAAATACGATCCGAGAGCTTGTTTAAACTATTCATGGACTTGTCCATGATAAAGTAAAAGAGTCGGCTTCCCTTGCGGTAAAACCAATCAGCATCGATATTGATACACCTCTGCTCGGCTGGATAAATGCCGGCGAGCATGAGAAGCGTGAAGGCCAGGGCAGAAAAGAAGAGAAGCTGGGTTTGCCCCACCACATGGGGTATGGTATACGGCGCATATTCGACCGGGTATGGAAGAATGCTGTACAGAGGGCCGGGGAACGAGCCTATAAAAATACACAAAAAAGCTGCGATGCCCATGGCCAGGAGCATGTGGATAGGTGCCTCCTTGGGCCTCATGCCGGAGTCATGGGAGAAAAAGGCAAAAAATGGAATCTTGATCCCGGCGTGGTGGAAAACACCAGCCGAGGCAAACAGGAGAATGAACCATACGATCTTCATGTGACCATGGGCAGCCGCATCCATGACCATCGACTTGCTGACAAAACCGCTGAAAAGCGGAAAGGCGGAGATCGATGCGGCCCCCACCATGCAGAATATACAGGTGAGCGGCATAGTTCTGTACAGGCCGCCCAAGGCGGTGCCGTTGATCTTGCCGGTCCGATACATTACCGCGCCCATGGACATGAAAAGGAGCGCCTTGAAGAGAATATCGTTAAAGGCATGGGCCACGGCGCCGTTGATTGCCATATGAGTGCCGATGCCGATGCCGACCACCATGAATCCCACCTGGTTGATCAGGCTGTAGGCCAGCACTCTACGCAAGTCGTTTTCAATGACCGCATAGAAGATGGGAAAACCGGCCATTGCCGCGCCGATCCAGATCAGGGCTTCGGTGCCCGGAAAGGCTCTTGCCAGGGCATAGACCGCACATTTTGTAGTAAAGGCGCTCAGGAATATGGTGCCGGTGATCGTGGCCTCGGGATAGGCGTCTGACAGCCACATATGGAGGAAAGGCCATGCGCAATTGAGGCCGAAACCGAAGAATATAAAGTAGGAGGCCGGTCCGTTCAATCCTAAAAACCCGAACTCGATGGACCCGGTTTGATTCACATGGAGAACGATGCCGGCCAGCAGGCAGAGGCCTCCGACCGCATGAACCAGAAGATACCGGAATCCGGCGCCTTGCGCCGCCTTTGTCCGCCGGGCCCAGATAAGAAAAATGGATGCCACGGTGAGCATCTCCCAGAAGACAAAGAAAGAAAAAAGATCTCCGGCAAAGATGACCCCCAGGGCGCTGCCGGCGTAAACAAGCCCGGCCACATGCTGTACATCGTCTTTTACGTGCAGGGCATAAAGAATGGCGATAAAGGATATGATATGGAAAATATAGCCGAAAACGAGGCTCAACCGGTCCATCCTCCCGAAAACGAGTTCATAATCTAGAAACCCGACCACCCAATGGTAGCCTTCCGGAATACTAATCAGGTTCAGGAAGCCAATTACAGGGATGAGCAACATGCAGGCGCTTTTAAATTTTCCCTTTATGAAAGGGATGAATAAGGCGCCAATGATAAATACGGCTGCTGGAGGAACAGGATTAATCATAGTAATCCTCCCGTCTCTTCACCAAGGGCCGCAGAATATATTTTGATACCAGAACCAGGACCACACAGGCCACAAAGCCATAGACAGCATAAAATTCGGGCCACTCTTCCCACGGGAAATAGGGATGTTTATGGACAAAGAACTCAAGGCCGAGCAGGATAAACAACGATGAATAAAAAGAGATAAAGAGTATCTTTACGTTTCTAGGCTTGTCGAAAAGATATTCTTTATCAGGTTCACCTTTTTTTTTCATATTAATTCCTCGTGCGTATTCAATGGAGGCAAGATAGGCGATTATTCTCAAAGCGTCTTAAGGAGAATGAATCCCAGATACAGAAAGCCTACGGTAATGGCGATAAAATAAATCGTCCTGTATCCCGGCGTTGGTTCATGTGAAAGTTCCATCTTTCCTTCAATTTCTTCGGTTCTTTCTTCGGTCATTGTTTACATCCCCGTTATGTTCCGGACCATTATATCGGCCAACCTGAAAAAAGGTTGGGGATAAAAAAACAAAATAATGGAAATAATGGCGGTGATCACCAAGGGAACCACACAAAACAGCGGGGCCTCCTGGACTGTATTTTCAAACATAGCCTCTTGCGGAGTACAGAAGAATGCCTTGTAAACAATAGGCATGAAGTACGCGGCATTGAGAAGCGAGCTGGTGAGCAAAACAAAGAGAATGGGCATCTGGTGGGCCTCGAGTGAACCCAGGACAAGATACCACTTGCTCAGAAAGCCGCCGCAGGGTGGTAAGCCGATGATGCTCAGGGAGGCGATAAAAAAGGCCGTCATGGTTATCGGCATCCTTCTGCCGATTCCTACCATCTCACTGATGTTCTTTTTGCCCGTGGCCACAAAGATTGCGCCGGCACACATAAAGAGAGTTATTTTGCCAAATGCGTGCATGGCGATATGGACCACGCCGCCGGTTATTCCCTTGGGTGACAGCAGCCCCACGCCCAGCACAATATAGGACAATTGGGCAATGGTTGAAAAGGCAAGACGTCGTTTCAGGCCGTCCTGGGAAAGGGCGATTAATGAGCCAACCAGTATGGTAAAGGAGGCAAGATAGACAATAAAGGTGCCGAGATTAAGGGAAAGCAACAGATCCGTGCCGAACACCCCGGTAAGCACCCGAACAATGCTGAAGACGCCGACCTTGACTACGGCCACCGCGTGCAGCAGAGCGCTGACCGGCGTAGGCGCCACCATGGCCGCTGGAAGCCAGGAATGAAATGGCATGATTCCAGCCTTGGCAAACCCGAAAAGAAACAGGACCAGAAGGAGTATAGTTACTTCCTTGGAGCTGGTCCCGGCCAGGAAACCCTGTCCGGAAAATTCCAGGGTCCCTGCCAAACTGTAAGAAATCATCATGGCCGGAAGAACAAAGGCAATGGAGGTACCGACAATATAGAGGAGATACTTGCGACCCGAACTGCGCGCCTCCCGGTCCTGATGATGGGTGACCAAGGGATAGGTGGCAAAAGAAAGCATCTCGTAAAAGAGATACATGGTCAGCAGATTGGCTGAAAAGGCCACCCCTATGGTGGCGGAAAGGGCCAGGGCAAAATAGCAGAAATAGCGGGTCTGGCTGTGTTCTTTCAACCCGCGCATATAGCCGATGGAATATATTGTCGTCACAATCCATAGTGATGAGGAGACAAGGGCAAAGAGCATGCCAAAGGCATCGACCCTGAATTTGATCGCCACCCCCGGCAGGACCTCGGCCACGGTATAGACGATTTCCGCCCCGTTCAAGACCACCGGCAGCATTGAGATGACCAGTAAAAACTTTGCGATTGCCGCCACAAAGGTCCAGGCCTCGCGGACATTCGGCGTCCTGCTTGAGACCAGAATGGGGACAACCAATAAAGAAATCAGGACGGCCAGCAAGGGCTTGATTGAAGTGATCGTCTCGATCGTTTCCATTTGTTCCTTATCCCTTCATTGTCATACCAGGCTTGCGGGTATGGCAAATTGGATTATTTGATTGACAATAACACCGGTATAAAGACCGACCACGATCAAAGTCGCGGCAACTATCAAAAGCGGAACCAGCATGGAGAGCGGGGCCTCGTCCATGGCTTCCGAATGATGATCGTGCCCGTGATTATCGCTGAAAGGTTCGTGAAAGCAGATTTCAAAGACCCTGAAAAACAAAACAACACTAACGAGACTGCTGAACAGAAGCGCTGCCATAAAAGCGTAATGGCCTGCGGCAATGGCGCCGGTAATCAGATACCACTTGCTGAAGAAACCACAGGTGGGCGGCACGCCGATTATGGACATGGCGCCTATGACAAAGGCCCCCATGGTAAAAGGCATCTTGCGGAATAATCCCTGCAGGTTTTCAAAGGCATAGCTCTTGACCTTGTAAACAATATTGCCAACCACCAGAAAGACGCATAAGGTCATCAGGGCATCATTAACAATATGAAGGATCGCCCCGGTCATGCCGTCCCGGTTGCCGAGCCAGGCGCCGCCGACCATATAGCCCACTTCCGCCACTATAATATAGGCCAGCATCTTTTTCAGGTCCCGTTCCGCCAGGGCCAGGACGCCGCCCGTGACAATGGCGATCACGGCGAGCCAGACAATGGCGTCGCTCACGTTAAGGAAGGAAAAGACAAATGCCGGGGTAAAGACCGTTAACATGAGGCGGATCATTACATAAATCATGACCTTGGTCACCAGAGGGGCGATCAGACCGGTGGCCGCGGAGGAGGCATATGTATAGGCATTAGGCAGCCAGGCGTGCAGGGGGAAGAAGGCCATCTTGAGCCACACCCCGACCATACAGATGATAAAGGCGGCCAGCACTGCCTTGGACTGATAAAGATCCGGCAATATCCCGGCAATATCCACCATATTCAAGGAACCGGTAACAATATAGAGATAGCCGACGCCCAAGAGATAAAAGCAGGCCCCTATCGTACCCATGTACAAATAATTAAGGGTGGCCAGCGGCGCCCGTTCCTCGCCCATGGCGAGCAGGCCGTAACCGGTGAGCGCCGCGATCTCCAGCAGCACATACAGGTTAAAGGCATCGCCGGTGGCCACGATACCCAACAGACCGGCAACCATGAGTACATATAATGAATAGAACGGGCCTATTTTGTCCGGAAACTGCTGTTCAATACTCTTTTTTGCTGCAATCAAGTTCAGGAGCGCGACAATAGACACCACCGGCAGGACCAGACCATTAAGGTGATCGATATAGTAGGCTATGCCCATGGGCGGCGGCCATCCTCCCATAAGATAAATGACTTTTCCTTGATCCAGGACCTGAAGCAGCAGGCCGACGGATGAGCAGGCGGCCACGCCGAGGGCCGCAACTGCAATCGGAAAACACCATCTCTTATTCACCCAGCCGGCAATACTGATGATCATGGCCGACAGGAGTGGGACGACAACGAGAAGTGCGGGATATTGTTGGCTCATTTTTCTTCCCGGATTTGCGTTAAAATTTCGTCTTCTTCCAGGGTGTTATACCTGTCATAGATCCTTATAGACAAGGCCAGGGCCACGCCGAGGGTGGCCACACCCACAACAATGGCGGTCAGCATCAGCACATGAGGCAAAGGATTCACATAGTCTGCGGCGTGCACCACAAGCTGCGTATCATGGCCATGGCCATGGCTATACTCCAGGATTGGAATGGTGGCCCCTTTTTTGACGCCGATGGAGACGTAAAACAGGATAATGGCGGTTTGAAACATGCTCATACCCACGATCTTTTTGATGAGATTGTTTTTGGCAATCATGGCATAGAGCCCGATCATCATCAAGGTGATATAAATCCAGTAATTATACTTGGCGATAATTGTTGAAACCAGGTCAGTCATATCCTAACCTCGATAAACGGTATTCTTTTCAGTCTTCCTTTGAGGAAGATAAACGCCTTAACATTCGGCCTAATTCTTTGAGAAGATTCCATTGTATTGATTTTTTGCTCCAAAAAATAAGAAAATAACCGCTCAGGCGCTAAAGGCCCTGATTATATTTGCCTGCTGATGAAAGATTGCAATAAAGCCAGATCATGGTGGTCATGACCGCAACTCCTACGCCGATTTCCACAATAAGAATGGCGTGAGATCGCGCGGTAAGCGGATCGACAAGAAGTATCGGCGCAAGCGCATTGTAGTCCAGGAAATTGACCCCTAATAACAGACAGAGGGCGCCGGTGCCGGAAAAAATCAAAACGCCGACAGCACAAAGGACGGCAACCATCTTCTCGCTGATTCGTTCGATAATAGTTCTCAAATCGTAGGAGATGGCAAGCATGATGATGCTTGCTCCCAGGATGACCCCGCCCTGGAATCCGCCGCCGGGACTGTAATGTCCATGAGCAATCACATACAGGCCAAAGAGTTGAATAAAGGGGACCAGTAATCGGCAGGACGTCTTGATAATCAGGCCGGAAGGCGTCCACAGGCTGTCGATCCTCTCAAACTCGTCGGATGGAGGCAATGTATGCCCTTCCTTGATTTGAATGGTCACGCCGGTAAGAGTATGCCGGTAATGCGTTGTTTCAGTTTCAGATTCTTTGCGCCTGGTTGTTCGCAGGAGGAAAAAACAGACGAGCCCGGCCGAAAAGATTACCGCGGTTTCAAACATGGTGTCAAAACTACGATAGTCTGCAAGCACGGCGGTTACGATGTTGGGAACCGAGGTCTCCTCCATGGTCTTCTCGATAAAATGCGGTGAAAGATAGGTGCTGGCCGGAGAGGACGGGTCCGACCACGCCGGAAAGTCGGCTGCTGCGTAGACAAGCATCGCACCGGTCAAGACTGATATGATGAGTCCGATGATCTTCAATCTTTTGTCCTCCTTGTGGTCCGGAAAACAGCCGCAACAAAAAAGACCGCACTCACACCCGCTCCGACCGAGGCCTCGGTAAAGGCCACATCAACCGCGCCCATGATCGACCAGAGCAGACACATCATGAAACTGTAAGCTCCGAACAGGATTGCGGCGCCCAGCAGATCTTTGACCATGAGGGCGCCGATGCCGGTAATGACAACGAGAGTGAGAATGGCTAAATCCAGTTGCCAGATCATGGTCTACCTCCTTTTCTCTCCGCTGGTCCAAGGCTCAAGTCCTGCCCTGACCCCGGCGTCCACAATAGCATGGGTGGCCGTGGGACTGGCCACAAAAACAAACACGATAATAAGTATCATCTTTGAGCTGGTCAGCAAAGCGCCCAGGGAAAAATGATGAAGATTATACAGGGCAAAGGCGGTCATTGTCAAAAGAGAGCCCAGGGTATCGAGTTTGCCGGCCGGATGGAGCCGTGAATAAAAGTCCGGAAAACGCAGAATCCCCACCGCTCCTCCTGTAAAAAAGAACAGCCCGGCAAACAACAGCACACAGACAATGATATCCATTTTGCTATAATCTCCTAACCCGGACAACCCGGATTTTTTTAAGGTCCTGAATCATACCGCTACGGTTCTTCATCATATAACCCTTTGCGCTTGTGGAAATATCTTGAAGCGGCCAATACCGCGATAAAGTTCAACATCGCATAGGCCAGGGCAATATCAACGAACATATCCACCCGATGGTAAAGAAGTCCGATCATGATCAACAGAACGGTCGTCTTGCTCCCTATGGCATTCACGCCGATCATCCTGTCCAGGACCGTGGGGCCAAGCACGGCGCGGTATAAAGAAAGGAGCATCAAAAATGCCAGATAAAGACTCGAATATAAAAAAATAGTATCCATCAGACCTCACCAAATACCTTGGCAATCCTTGCCTCCATCTCACCCGGCAAAGGATCGCCGGACGTCTTGTCAAGGGCATGGACCTTAAAATCACCATCGAGTGACACATCAATTGTAATCGTGCCCGGAGTGAGAGTGATCGAATTGGCAAAGGTAACCAGGGCCATGTCGCTCTTTAGTTTCTTGCTTCGGAACTTAATGATTCTCGGATCGATCAGGTCCATCATCCGTGGATGAAAGACGAGATATGTGACATGAAGGTTGGACTTAACGATCTCGACCATAAACCACGGGAGATACAATATCCACCGGCATAATCGACCGAAAAACCCTTTTGTTGTCTGGGAAGGAAATAACAGGTCGG
>DAOVSZ010000086.1 GCA_030627725.1 Desulfobulbaceae bacterium | reverse complement strand
TTATTTTTTTTACAAAAAATCGAATACTCTTCTTGCTCAAGTCCTCAATTAATTATTTAATAGTAAAAGGTAACTGTTCAGCAGCACTCCATCCGGAGTATCGCGGGCTCGCTTACCTGCACACGACCAGGCCTTCTCGCATAGCCAACTATTCCTCGTCAGCCTGCTTGTGCACATCTGAAGCACTGCTGAACAGTTACGGGATGGAGTGTAGGCCACGTTTGCTGGCTGCTCCACCTGAATAGAACTAGTAAAAGGACTCGGAATCATCCAGGCAAAAATGAATTATTTCCGAAAAACATATTATTTTTCAATCCCGACATGGTAGACATCTTAAAATCCTTACGGTGGCAGGATGTAGCTGATATCCTGATCGTCGCCTTCATCATCTACCATATCATTCTCCTGATACGCGGCACCAGGGCGGTACAGATGCTTGCCGGTATCGCTGTCCTCATTGTCATGTATTTCGGCGCCAGGGAATTGGAATTCATGACCCTCTACTGGTTTCTCGGCACCTTCTTAAGTTCCATCTTTCTGATCATCATCATTATCTTCCAGCGGGACATCAGAAGGGCGCTTACTCAGGTCGGCCAGACACCTTTTGCAAAAACCCACGAAGAGACGTCCCATGTCATTGAGGAGATTGTGGGAGCTTCACTCTCTCTGGTCCGAAAAAAACTCGGCGCCCTGATCGTCATAGAAAGAGAAACAGGGCTGAAAGACTATATTGAATCAGGCCACAAGGTTGATGCCCATCTGAGCAAGGAACTCCTTGTCTCCCTGTTCCACCCGACTTCCCCCTTGCATGATGGAGGCATTGTGCTCCATAAGGGACGAATCCTGACAGCCGGCTGCCTTTTGCCCTTGACGAGAAACCCCTATATCAGCAAGAAACTCGGAACACGGCACCGTGCCGCTATCGGCCTGTCGGAAGAAACTGATGCCGTCGTCATTATCGTCTCGGAAGAGACGCAGCAGATCTCGCTGGCCCAACACGGCGCCCTGACCTCGGACCTGAACGAAACAACCCTGCGAAACCGGCTGGATGCCATCTTTATTCCAAAAGAATATCAGAGACAAATGTTATGGAAAAGCTGGTTAAGCAGATCTTAGGGAAAAATCCTGTTCCGGAAAGCTGGGCCTGGCCCAAGAACTGGATACTGAAGCTTCTGTCGCTTCTGTTTGCCGTTTTCCTCTGGTATTTTGTGGTCGGGGAAGACAAAGTCGATATGAACGTCCTTATCCCCATTGAGATTATCAACCTGCCGCACGATCTTGTCATCACCAACCAGTTCAAGAAACAGCTCGATGTGACGGTGAGCGGCTCCCGCGGCCTGATCAGGGGAATTGCCAAACAGAACATATCGCGCACCATAGATATGTCTGACGCCGAACCCGGCAGTATAACCGTCCAGAACGATCTCGACTCTATTCCTCTCCCCCGCGGCATCAGGACCATGCGTATTCAGCCTACCCATCTCACCTTTGTTCTCGATCGCCTGATCCACAAGGAGTTGTTCATCAAGTCCTCGATAACCGGTTCCCTTCCCAAAGGGTTTGAACTGGAATCGATTGTCCTGGAGCCGGCCTCCATTTCGCTTACCGGCCCTCAGGCCAGCCTCGGGCAGTTCAAATCCATCCCAACCCACCCCATTGACATCAGCTCAATGACGAAACCGACCCCTATACAGATCTCTCTCGATATGGAGCCGGCTATTGCAGACATTATCGGAGAACCGATTATTGCGGTGCAACTGAATATCAAAGAAAAAATTATTGAAAAAAAGATTTCCGCTCTCCCGGTGGAAGTCCTGCAGCCAAAGCCGAACACAACGTACGTTCTGGAACCGAAAACGGTTGATATCATGGCAGACATTCCCTATAGTTCTCTGCGCCCGAATAAAGAAATGGCCTCTCTTTTCCGCGCAACCGTTTCTGCGTCTTCATTGCTGCCGGGAACTCATGAACAGCGAGTAAACGTCTACTTTCCGGATGGCATGAAGATCACCAACATCATGCCCGGAACAGTAACCGTCAAAAGTACCGAGACAAAATCTCCAGCCAAGATGAAGAAAAAACCGTAGCCTAACTTATAACGATTTTATGAAGAAGATATGTGCCGACATCTTGATGCGATAAGCTTTTTGAAAAACGTAGGCATAACTTAGAGGGAATCATGAGAAGACTATTCGGTACCGACGGGGTCCGCGGTGTTGCCAATATTTATCCGATGACAACTGAGATAGCCATGCAGATCGGTCGGGGCATTGCATTCCTCGTCAAGGACATGCAGCATGAAACACGAATCGTCATTGGTAAGGATACGCGTCTGTCCGGCTACATGATCGAGAACGCCCTTGCGGCAGGCATCTGTTCAATGGGGGTGGATGTCCTTCTGGTCGGACCGCTGCCGACTCCGGGAATCGCCTTTATCACCACCAGTATGCGTGCGGATGCCGGGGTCGTGATCTCGGCCTCGCATAACCCCTTTCAAGACAACGGCATCAAGATCTTTTACGGAGACGGATTCAAACTTCCGGACGAAAAAGAGGCTGACATCGAAGACCTCATCTTTTCACAAAAGATGGCTGCGCTCAGGCCGGTGGCGGAAGAGGTAGGCAAGGCGACCAGGATTGACGACGCACGCGGCCGTTACATCGTTTTTCTGAAAAACACCTTTCCGAAGCAATACATCCTGGACGGCTTTCACATCGTACTTGACTGCGCCCATGGCGCAACCTACGGTGTCGCTCCCCATGTCTTTGAAGAACTGGGGGCAAAGGTGACTGCCATCGGTGTTGAACCGAACGGCAAGAACATCAACCACGAATGCGGCGCCCTGTATCCACAGCTTATGGCCGAAAAGGTCCGCGACCTCGGGGCTGACCTGGGGATCGCTTTGGACGGTGATGGAGACCGGGTGATCATTTGCGACGAAAAAGGCAATACCATTGACGGCGATCACATCATGGCAATGTGCGCCGCCGACATGATGAAGCGAAAAAAGCTCAAAAAGAAAACCCTCGTGACCACGGTGATGAGCAATCTCGGCCTTGGTGTTGCCATGGAACGTATGGGCGGCAAGATGGTACGCACCCAGGTTGGCGACCGGTACGTTGTTGAAGAGATGCGCCGGAAGAAATATAATTTCGGCGGCGAACAGTCCGGTCATCTGATTTTCCTGGACCACAACACCACCGGCGACGGCATCCTTGCCGCCCTGCAGCTGCTTTCGATCATGATCAAAAGGGACAAGCCTCTTTCAGAACTTGCCACGGTCATGGAGTCGTTTCCGCAGACATTGAAAAACGTCAGGACCTCTCACAAGATCGATGTTGAAAATATCCAGGAATTTGTAAAAACCCGGAAGGCCATGGAGAAAAAACTCGGCAATGACGGACGGATCCTGGTCCGGCCATCCGGGACCGAACCTGTGATCAGGGTCATGGTGGAAGGGAAAGACGACAAAACAATCAATACAATGGCAGACGAACTCTGCGAACTGGTCAGAAAGGCCGACGCCCTGTCGTGAAGTAATTGATCTCAGGCTGTAGCTCCAACCTAAACAGTCTGCGCCTTACTCTGTAAGCTATTGCAGGAGCCTCATATCCGCGGAAGAGGCCTGCGAACTGTACTAGTGCTACGTGAACAGGCTGATGACAGATAGCGAGCTTGCGAGACTTCGAAGGAGATGAGGCCCCTGTGATGGCTTACGTCGTGAAAATCCGTCTGGACAAACTACTCGTACACAGAAATCTCGCTCCGACACGACAAAAGTCCCAGGCCCTGATCGGGGCCGGCCAGGTCATAGTCAACGGACAGCGTGCAGATAAGGCAGGGACTCTGTTCCCATCCGACTGCACAATCGAACTCAAGGGCAAGGCCTGTCCCTTTGTCAGCCGCGGCGGACTCAAACTTGCCGCCGGCCTCGAATATTTCAAAATTTCACCAACAGACTTCATCTGTGTCGATATCGGGGCCTCCACCGGCGGCTTTACCGACTGCCTCTTGCAGAACGGCGCAGGCAAGGTCTACGCCGTTGACGTCGGCTACGGCCAACTCGACTGGAAACTGCGCCAAGACCCTCGGGTCGTTGTCCTCGAACGAACAAACGCCCGCCACCTGACTGCCGACGATGTCCCGGACCCGATTGACCTTGCAGTTATCGACGCCTCATTTATCTCTTTAAAGCTTCTTATCCCGCCCCTTCTCCCTCTGTTCGGCAAGGCAATTGCGATACTCGCCCTTATCAAGCCCCAGTTCGAAGTGGGCAAAGGCAAAGTTGGAAAAGGCGGGGTTGTGCGGGATGCCGGACTGCATGACGAGGTTGTGAATAAAATTACGGAGTTTGCAGCATCTCTTGGATTAACGAGCAAAGGCGTGACCCCATCCCCTATTCTCGGACCAAAGGGCAACAGGGAATTTCTGGTCTATCTGCAAAACAACGCCATCAACCAGCAGTATTGACTTATTTTGCTTTTTTTAAGCCTTCAACAGGTAAAATTATTGTGAAAGTTGTCCCCTTATCAGGTTCGCTTTCTACATCAATTCTGCCGCCATGCTTCTTGATAATTCCATAGCTGATAGACAACCCTAAGCCCGTTCCCTTTATTGCCGGCTTGGTTGTAAAAAATGGGTCGAAAATTTGATCCATATGTTCAGGATTGATGCCTTTGCCGGTATCCTTAATTTTGATGGTAATATTTTCTTTACTGACTACTTCTGTATTAATTGTAATGGCGCCGCCCCCCTCACAGGCATAGGCGGCATTATTGAATAGATTGAGAAGCACCTGTTTTATCTGGTCGGCTACTGCCTTTATCTGCGGCATATCTTCAGCGTAATTGGTTTCAACGGTTATGCCCTTTGTTTTATATTCCATTTTGCTGAGAAGCAGAAGGCTGTCGATGGTTGCATGAATGTTCATGGGAGCCACTCTGCCGGAAGAGGGCCGGTTAAAATCCTGCAGGCTTTTTATGAGATTTTTCATCCGATCACATTCATTGACTGCCATCTCCATGAGTTTCGCATCTTCTTCATCCAAAGTGGATCTTCGTTGTACACCCTTAATAACGGTCATGACTCCTTGAAGCGGATTGTTGAACTCATGGGCAATTGAAGCTGACAGGCTGCCGATGGCCGAGAGTTTTTCTGAATGAAGCAGCATTTCGTGGGTCTTTTTCAAGGCCTCTTCAGCAAGATTACGTTCAGTAATATCATGCATAGAGACGACTGCGCCAAATTTACCTCCCTGTAAGTTGTACAGTGGCTGCCCACTAGCTCGTATGACTCGGGGTTTCCCCCCCTCCTTGGGAGCAATCACCATTTCAATGTCCTGGATCTTTTCTCCCTTGAGTGCCTTGAAGAGTGGGATGTCACTCGTTTCCATAGGTGTTTTACCGTCTGCGAGGAACAGGTCATAGTATTGAGCCCATTGTTCGGCAGGTAGTGATTCTACTGGTAATCCGTGAAATTTTTTGGTAGCACGGTTAAATAAGGTAAGAACTCCATCAGCATTACAGGCAACGATACCGTCTTCAATATTATTGAGCACAGCATCAAGAAAATCCTTCTCTTTTTGCAGTTCAAGTTTCAATGTGTTGCTTTCTTCAATCTGGGATGCTATCGAACTTGTCATATTGTTGAATGCTTCAGCCAGATAACCAAGTTCATCATCACTTCCAGGTTGGACACGAGCAGAGAAATCTCCTGTTTTGATTTTTTGGGCTGTCCCGGTCATGTCAATGATCGGTTTTGCAAAGATTCTACTGAGATACATCGCTATTCCAAAGACCATACTTATTGCAAACCCAACAAGTATTAAAAATTGAAAGAGCAAAATTTTAATTGGGTAATAAACCTCTGCTACATCCTGCTTTGCTACAAATCCCCATTTGGGCATATCAATATGTGTGTAGGCGGCAAGTACAGGTACGCCTCTATAGTCTTTGACTTCAACAATTCCACTTTCACCTTGGGAAGCCAGCACAGCAGATTGGGTGGAGATTGTTAATTGAAGTGGCGCTTGTTTATGCCATCTCAATTCATTTAAAGCGAGTCTCTCTCTATTAACAATAAGTGTCTCTCCAGTTTCCCCCATGCCAACACGATTCAAGAGTAAGGCATACAGCGAATGTTTAAGGTCAATACGGGCCACCAGAATACCAACTACATGCTCTCCATCGTGTTCTAAACAAAAAATAGGAGTGGAAAATGTCATGGAGGGCTCAGCAAGTGTTTTAGAAAAATAAATATCGTTGATAAAGGGGTTCCTGGTTCGCAATGGTTCTGTAAAGTAGATATTTTCAGACTTATCTTCCCCTTCATGTATTTGGTTTGTAGAGATTTCAATAATGCCGGTTAAAGGATTGAGTATAAAAATTTCATGGTAATCTTGATAATTCACCACATAACGTGCCAATAATTTTCTCATGACTGTTGTGTGTTGCTCGCCGTTGCTCCTGTGGTCTTTTGTCCCGCCGAGAAACCTTATTTCATAATCTTCGGAAATTGTCTTAATATCACCTGTCCTTTCAAGTAACCATGCCTTGACTCGTTGCGCTTTGAGGTCTCTAATTGCCGTTAGTTTATGAAAGGCCTCTTCTTTGATTGAATGGACTCTTTGAGTATAGATTATTCCCGTTACAACAAGTAAGGGGATAAGAGCTACGATGAGAAACCACGTAGTCAAGCGTGATCTGATGCTCTTAAATTGCATTAAATTGGACATGGTTGTCTGTGAAATAAATTGTCATGAATAATGGGCGCTACCAGCATTGCTTTTGTTTTTATTAACCGGAAACTGTAAATCGCAAACTGTAAACCATAAGCGATTTGCAGTCATTTAGTAACGAAAAGTCAATACGTTATAGCAACTCGGAAAGTTGTGTAACAACCTTACCCCATGTCCTTATGGAATCTTTGCCGCAGGGTGCTGCCAGAGGTTGACAGGCAGCTTTGGTTATAGATCTCTTTCTGCACCGCCTCAATCTTTCCCTGCAGGGTTTCAGCATGGTTGGTCAGAATGAGATCAACGCCGCGGTTTACTTCCCTGCACAGGGAGTTCAAGGAGGCGGGAAAGGCGACACCTACACGCTGGTCCTTATCGTGATGCGCCTTGATCATGTTGTTCGTCAAAAAAGTAAAGTGGCCGATAACACCGGCAAGCCCTTTTCGTAACGCATAGCTGCTGAGCCGCTTCAGGTTCCATTCTCCGACCAGAAAGGTGGCGCTGTCAGGCACAAACCGGATGTCGCGAAGCAGGGGGATATTCCTGGAAATCAGATAATAATCAACACCCGGCACAACCCCCTCAAATAATTCCTGGAAGATGGCGATCTTTGTATGGTCCCACGCATCATCCCCCTTCACCTCGATGAAGAGGCGGACTTTTTTCCTGCTCAATTCAAGTACTTCCTCTACTTTCGGGATTTGCGGGAACTCCCGTCTCAATTTCTGAAACGAGGTGCCGGCAAGTTTTATGCGGGAGCCATACACCCGTCGTAAGTCAGGATCGTGAAAGACGACCGGCACATTGTCCTTTGTCCACCGCACATCAAATTCAACCCCCCAGACACCTATCTTTATCGCCTTTCGAAACGACTCCAGAGTATTTTCCTGCATAGCGTTCTCCAGATGACAGCCACGATGCGCGACAATGCGGACCTTTGACAGTTTAGCCACATCCGGAAGTGATTGAGGAACACAGCCTGCGATACCGTCGGAAAGAGAGAAAAAAGTTTCTTTTAGCCAAGAGGGGATTTCCATCATTTTTTCAGTATAGCATAGCCTGCCATCACGAAGCACAGTTTTTCCTGCGATATGAAACTATGCGTCCGTTTCATGCCTGGCTGACATTTTTTCTCGGGACAACGTTCTTGTCTTGCAGGAATATCGCGTGGAATAATACTTCCTGAATCCCTTGAAAAGATTCGTGGCATGTGGCCGCTTGCCTTTTTTCAATTGTGTTCATTCCACCGGATTGCTATCATTCCACCAAATTGCTATCATTACGTCCATGAATAGGGTTATCGGCATGACGAAACTTCTGCCGGACAGATAATAAACGACATTCTTGATTTATCCGGAAATGACTAAAAATCAGACAAAATCGATAAAAAAACCTGAACATGAAGAGAAAAGTCCGATCATTTTCGATCGTAAGGCTCTTTATCACCGCCTGATGGATGATGAGGAAATTGTCCAAGCAATTATCCCTCAATTTCTTGACGATATGCCAAAACAAATCAATACACTCAGAAACTACGTGCATGCAGGCAACATGAAACAGACAGAAGAACAGGCCCACAAAATTAAAGGGGCCGGCGGCAATATGGGGAGTCCTGCGCTCCAGGAAATCGCCTATGCTATGGAAAGAGCAGGAAAAGCAGGCAACACCGAAGAGTTACAAACCTTGATGCCGAAACTTGAAAACTGTTTCAGTCATTTGAAAAAGCTCATGGAGGCTGACCTTGCGCAATACCAGTCCTGACAAGATGGGGGCGCCTTCCTGAGCACAATACTACAAGGAACCACACGCAATGAAAATCCTGATCGCCGAGGATGATCTTACTTCTTCACTCATGCTGAAGGCCATTTTAAAAAAGTGGGGCCATGAAATCATCAGTGCTGATGACGGTGAAAAGGCATGGGCTCTCCTGCAACAAACAGACGCTCCCCAGCTTGCAATCCTGGACTGGATGATGCCGGGCATTGATGGCGTCACCTTATGCCGCAGGTTGAAGGCCAAAGATCGGACTACCCATATCTACATCATTTTATTAACCTCCAAGGGAGACCAGCAGCATATCATCGAGGGTCTTGAGGCCGGGGCGGACGACTATATCATCAAACCATACAACAATGAGGAACTTCGAGCCCGAATCAATGTTGGCAAGAGGATCCTGGACCTTCAAGACAGACTGAAAGAAAGAGAAAAACTTCAGGGCGTTCTTGAGATGGCCGGCGCTGTGTGTCACGAAATCAACCAGCCTTTGCAGGCGGTCAGCGGATGGTCGGAGATTCTGCTTATGAACGCCGACAAAAGTTCGACAGATATCACTGCCCTTGAAAATATCAAGGAAGGAGTCGGCCGCATTGCTGAACTCACGCGAAAGATCATGAAAATATCTAAATACAGTGCCAAGAATTATATGGGAGGCAAAAGCAAGATCATTGATATCGATAGCTCTACAGAAAATAAATAATTTCTGATATAATAGAGAGAAATT
>DAOVSZ010000029.1 GCA_030627725.1 Desulfobulbaceae bacterium | reverse complement strand
GCATGGATGCCTGATGAATTTTGGCAATATCTGATTCGGTTAGTGGCTTATAGGCGCCACCGCGAAGACCTTTTCTAGTTTTCATCTGGTTTTCCGATTGAATAGATGTCTCTCCGGAAATGAGGATTATTTCCGGGCAAACATTAGTTGATTGTTTCAGCAGGACTGCGTCTGGCGAGACAGTCCTTTTTAAAACAGTAGAAACAAGGATTGTGTTTTTTTGTCGCCGGCCCGCTTCCTTTCGGGTACAGGCCAAAAACAGCAGAGATTGATTTACGTGGCGTCATCAGCGAACTTTTGTCCAGTGTCACACCGATGGTTCCGGCATCTACGAGCGAAAAGAGCTTATGCTGTTCGGTTACCTGCCAGTCGCAATAACCGGGGCTGAAACGGATCCCGGCGGCAGTATGCACTTCGTTAGATGAAAATTTCCGATCAAAACCAGATTGAAATTTTTCGGCAACAGATTCAACTGCTCCGGACCCCAAAGCATCACAGGTATAGGCATTAGCAATTCTGCCCTGATCCATCAGCTGATTGATCTTCAAATCAATTTTTCTGCCGATGGTAGCGACAAAACAAACCAGCTGTTCTGCACCGGTCATGGCTCTTGCCATCTTATGGCTTTTTAAAGTGAGACCTGAGACAAATTCAATCCGGCCTTTTTCAATCGCGGCAACAGGAAAGACTCCCCAGACAACCCTTGGGTGCAGCAATTGATACACTCCTTCGTGCATCTGTTTCAGTCGATTTCTTGTCGAACGGGTTAAACCACCGGTTTTTTGTCGACCGAGGAGCCTTTTGACGAAATCCATATCAAACTCTGGCTGATAATTTGCCAGTAAAGACGTCGTCTGGGCGGCGGGCTCCATGACGCTGACTGTTGATCTTATTTGGTTGTTTTGTTCCATGTCCTTTTTCTTGTTCTCGTTGTTGGTAGGTTTTGAAAAATATCCAGGTACTTCCTATTCCTCTATCTCTGCGAATGTTGCTCTCGATACACGACTAAATCTCTAACAATCAGCAACCGATTCGCGTAGTTGAAACGCTTCATTCTAAAGGTGGATACTCTGCGTGGGGGGGGGAATCGCCAGCTATGAAAAAAGCTCTATTTGAAGGCTGAATAATTCGATTTTAAATATCTCAAAAAGATTGATAATCATTAACCTGTCAATGCCTAAAAATGATAGTTTTGAGCAAAAAAGTATTGTACAATAACATATTGTATAAAAATATCAAGTTCTATACTGATTGATCATATTTATTAGTGAAAGCCAACACACACTAACAATGATGACTTTGGTGAAATTCAATCAGTTAAAAACTGAAGCTAATAAAAAGAGAGAGAAATGAGAAAAAGTAGGAGGGTGTTGAAGGAAGGGGGGAAATTTTAGCTCTGAGAAAGATACGTTTTAGCTATCTATAGGCATCATACTATCCTCCTCATTATAGCTCCGTAACGCATGCGTAAACTCTTTCAGGCCTATTTCCAGATGACTAAGACTTTCGTCGGGTAGGCGCAGTAATACATCTGCCAAGACTCCCTGGGCCGGCCGAGGCGCTTTGGCGAGCAGTTGCGCGCCATTTTCTGTCAGGTTGAGATGTACACTCCGTTGATCTTTTTTACTTCTGTCACGGGATATTAGTTCCTTTTTCTGGAGCTTATCAAGCATGTTGCTGCATGTTGACGGGTGGATCGACAATATCTGTGCAAGCTCCGAAACCCGCAGGCCAGGGGCATTGAATAACTCCCACATCATCCACAGTTGGGCTGAACTGAGACCGCATGCTTTCTCCACCACACGGGCATGGGCCTGGCTTGTACGAAAAATTATGCGGAGGTCTTTCAAGATTGTCTGAAATCGTTGAAACCTTGGATCATCTTCAAGTACAGTTTTGTTAAGGGTTGTTTCTTTATTTTTTGTCATATTGGTGGTCGTCTATACTTACCCATTTTTTCGTGTTGTCTCATAAAGTGTCTTTAGAATTGATGTACAAACTATTAGCAATTAGATCAAGGTTAGATTGTCTATTATATACATTTATGAGAATGTCGGATAATATGCAATTATGTGTAGTTCCCAGGCTTTTCAGGCTTTGTGCGGAAAACTGCGTTTTGAAAATGCCGCCCAGGTGGGAGAAAATAAATGGGTTTCCAGGGTGACTACCGCAGAATTCCGCACTCGCGCCTGAGTTATTCTTTTGAAACCACACGAAATCTCTTTGTACTTTCCGTGACCAATCTATCTACAATGGCTTTTGTCTGCGGTTCTAGATCCATTTCCTCCGAGCATTTTATGCAGGCGGTCATGTGTAAAAACATGCCTTCAGGCTCTAAGGTGTCATTGACGTATCGCTCATACCCCGAACTTGTCGTAAACATTTGAAGGCCGTCAGGTATGGGCCGATCCGTTTTACCCGCTCGTCCGGTGCCGGGGTCGGTACGCTGGCGGCTCCGGCAGTTCGAGGATCGCAACTGCCGGAGCATCTCAATTGCGCTATGTCATCCGGTCTGATGAGTCTCAACGAAGATACATCAATGTCATGAGATTTCAAAGATGTTGGTGGGGGGGGGAGGATCTTTAGTTGAAACCTACAAAAAATTTCACAACGACCAGAATACGACCAGAATACGACCAGAGACGAAAAAAGCCCTTAGCTCGATTTGAGCTAAAGGCTTGACTTTACTGGCGCGCCCGGCAGGATTCGAACCTGCGACCTACGGATTCGTAGTCCGGCACTCTATCCAGCTGAGCTACGGGCGCATAAGACGTTACTATATACATCAAAATTGTTGATCAGGCAATAAGAATGTAGGAAGATTAAACCGTGTATATGTTCAGATCTGGGTGAGGTATCGCTCTAAAAAAAGGGAAAGAGGGTTCTCTTCGGCTGGTTTTTTTTTATTGGCTTGTACCACAAAAGGGATATTTTTCTGTCCAATTCGAATGGTTTTATGTATAATAACGTAATAATATTTTTAATAGTAGGTTTCAGAAAAAATATCGTACATTGGAGAGAATTGTGGACAGTAAGGAATTCATGCGTGCCAGGAAGCTTCTTGAAAAAACCCAGAAACAGATGGCCGAACTTTTAGGGGTTTCAATTAAGGCCGTTCACAGCTATGAGCAGGGATGGCGTTCAGTGCCGGCGCATGTTGAGCGGCAGATGTATTTCCTTCTTGTAAGCAGACGGGATTCCAAACTGGCCCTCAAGCCTTGCTGGACAGTCAAGAAGTGTCCGGCCAAGAGAAAGCTTCAATGCCCGGCCTGGGAGTTTCAGGCCGGTCTGCTCTGCTGGTTTATCAACGGCACCATCTGTGAGTGCAAGGCGCAGAAAAACTGGAAAGAGAAGATGCACCTATGTCGGGAGTGCAAAGTGCTCCTTCCTATCTTGGAGAAGATACACGCTTCTAAAGAGAAGTAGAGAAAGGGTAACTATTCAGGTGGAGCAGGAAACATGGCCTAAACACCATCCTGTAACTGTTCAGATGTGCCCCATATTTGGACAAGCAGGCTTGCGAGTCAGGTAAGCGGAGCGAAGCGGAGACTCCGATAGCCCGCCTATGTGAGCAGGCCTGATCGTTCAAAGATGTGGTGCAGCTGAATAGTTACGAGAAAGGAAGCGTTTCAGAACCCTGATATATTATCTTTGTTTGAAAGAACCCGCCATGCTCTCTCGGTGATTTCGTCGATATCTTCCCTTGTGGCACAGAGGGGAAGCCAGAGATAGACGATGTTGCCTAAGGGCCGTAAGATGAGCCCTTGCTTCAGCCCTTGCAGATAGATTTTCCATCCCACCCGTTCTTCAAATCTGAATGATTCCTTTGATTTTTTATCTTTCACCAGTTCCATTACAGAGATCATCCCAAGCTGTCTTACGTCACCGACCCAGGGCAGTTCGGTAAACCTCTCCATCCGTTCATGCAGATAGGGGATGATTTTCGTGATGTGGGCAAGCGGGTCCTCTTCGTCAAATACCTGCAGCGACCCGAGCCCTGCAGCAGCAGCCAAGGGGTTTCCTGTGAACGTGTGGCCATGATAGAAGGTCTTGTCTTCAATATAGTCGGCATAGAAGGCCTGGTAAATCTCATCGGTGGTAATGGTTGCCGCCAGGGGAAGGTAGCCGGCGGTAATCCCTTTAGAAAGGCAGAGAAAGTCGGCCTCTACGGCAACATGCTCGTTTGCGAACATTTTGCCGGTTCGGCCGAATCCGGTTGCCACCTCGTCAAGGATGAGGTGAATTGAGTGTTGCTTGGCAAGTGACGCTGCCTTTTCAAGGTAGGCAGCGGGGTAGATGATCATCCCTCCTGCCGCCTGGATCAGAGGTTCCATGATGAGGGCGGCGATTTTTTTTCCGTGTTCTGCGAGCAGCTCCTCGAGCGGCTTGATGCATTCGATGCTGCAGTGCTCGCGAGTTGTACCCATCGGGCAGCGGTAACAGTAGGGTGACGGGACCCTGTGAGAATCGAACAGAAGATTCGTAAAAGCGCCATGAAATCCGGGCACGCCCCCCAGGCTCATCGTACCTATGGTGTCCCCGTGATACCCCCTTTCCAGACCAATGAACCCGGTCCGTTCCGGCTCTCCTGTGTGGCGCCAGTACTGGAGCGACATCTTTATTGCAATTTCGCAGGCGGTTGAACCGTTGTCGGAATAAAAAACCTTTGTGAGGTGTTTCTTGGTGAGTTGGATAAGTTTTTCAGCCAGGAGCACGGCCGGTTCATGCGAGGTGCCGGCAAGCAGCACCTGCTCGAGCCTGTCGAGCTGTTTTTTGATCGCAGTCTTGACCGTTGGATGATTATGACCATGAAGAATGCACCACCACGAAGAGATGGTATCGTAATAGCTCTTGCCCTCCGTATCATACAGCATCATTCCCTCTGCCCGGTCGATCATCAGAAGGTCCCGTTCCTCATAGTCCTTCATCTGAGTGTAAGGGTGCCAGAGATATTTTTTGTCTAATTCCTGCAGGTTTTTTTTCATGGTTGATTTGTAAGTTGTAGGATGTCCGGAAGCTGCCGGTGCTGTTCCGCGAAGTCGAGGCCATAGCCGACGAGAAAACCCTGGTCGATCTTGAAGCCGACATAGTCGAGGTTGACGGCAATCTGCCGCCGTTCTCGTTTGTCGATCAAGGCACAGACCCTGACCGATTGTGCATCGCGTTCTCTGAAGACTTTTTTAATATAGCTGAGCGTCCTGCCGGTATCGACAATGTCATCCACAAGAAGGACCTCTTTGTCCGCAAGGGAGATTTCGATGTCCTTGGTAAAGGAGATCGTCCCAGTCGAAGTTGTTTTTGATCCGTAACTGGCCACCCGGATAAAGTCTATCTCCAGGTCCAGATCGATTTGCCGGATGAGATCAGCGACAAAGACAAAGGCGCCGTTCAACACCCCGATCACCACCAGTCGGCTGCCCGCATAGTCAGCGGTGATCTGCTTTCCCAGCTCACAGACCCGGCGCTGAATTTCATCACGGGAGATGATTATCTGACTTTTCTGCATACTGCAAATACCTGTCTTAGTCCGATTCAGCAATGTCCGGTTAGAAAGTTGCAGAGGTCCCAACCCGGCCGTTTGGGTATTTTTTGACGCTACCGGGTAAACATTTTGAGATTTTCTAAGGTTTGCTACGCAAAATTGTGAAACTCGCTCGTGCCTCGCTCAAACAGTCACAATTTTTTTGCTTCGCTTCACCAAGAAATCTAACAAAATGGTTTACAATACGCTTACAAAAAATACCCAAACTGCCTTGTAAGTCCCTAACCGGGCATTGCTGAGTCTCGATTGAGAAAAGGAGAATTAAATAAATGAGATCAATTTCGAAATCTCTAACAGCTGAGAGGGTTCGCAGGTGCTGTAGATGTGCGTGATCAGGGAGGGCAGCTATAGTTTGCTATGCTGTCCTCCTCGATACGCGGATTGTTGTCCCTTAACCTCTAACAGAGCGAAAACGGTCACAGGTGCCGGAGATGTTCGCAAGCAGGGCGTTTGACTATAGTCTGCTATGTCGGATGCCCTGATCGCGGACAGATTCGGTGCATGTGGCCGTTTTCGCTCTGTTAGAGAGGGATGCCGGCCGTTATCGAACCCCACATCTTTGTGAGTTCCTCGTTAAAGGAGGCGACAAAGTCAACGACGTTGACCTCGATAAAGGGTTTGTGCTGGTCCTGGATCAGGACCCAGGCAGAGGACTCGAGCGGGCTGGTTATTTTCGCCTCGGATCCGCATATTCCAATGCCCCTTTCATGCGCAAAAATATCGGCAAGGTGGACAAGGGCAAGGGGCAAGGTGTTTTCTCTGCCCTTTTCCGGCTTGTGATGAAATTTTATGATTTCAAGATATGGGGCCGGCAGACCGATTTTTTCACCCAGCCACGCCCCGGCCTGGCCATGGTCAATTCCGATATAATCAGCTTCGGATTGGACGAGATTCGTGCCGAAACCGGTATTCGGGTCCAGCAGCTGAGGGTAGAAAGCCGGCTTCAGGATATCAAGACCCAGCATGCCGAAATCATGAAATAACCCGGCGAGATAGATGTCTATTGAAATGTTTACCCTGATAATGTCTTTTAAAAGTTCCGCAATTCTGCCGACAACCACGGCATGTTCCCAGAACGACTTGGACAACTGAGGAAAGCCGCTGAAAGGGTGTTTATAGCGCGAACTCTCAAGCGTTTCCATAACGACGGTTAAGATATGCTCGATGCCGAGGGTGATCATGGCATGGGGGACGGAGACCACGGCATTGGAGCGGCGATAAAAAGACGAGTTTGCTATCTGCAGGACCTTGGCGCTCAGCACCGGATCCAATACGATAAGGTCGGCGAATTTTCTCGTATTGCTGGTGCTTTCCTGGGCCAGAAAAGAGGAGAGTTCCGCAGCTACCGCAGGGTTTACGACCATGTTCTGCTCCGGACTCAACATCCTCTGGATCCGCGACCTGCCAAACTTCTCTTCTGCCAACGGCATAGGGGGCAGTGTTGCTGAATCGACAGGCTTTTCAGGGACCTTTTCGCCCTCCGTGGCAATGATAGCAGGCTGCTCTGCAGAGGTTTCTTCTTTTTCCGGTTCTTTTTCTTCAACAGCCGGGGTGGTTTTTTTGTCCTGCGCAGCCTCCTCGTCTTGAGGCTCCATGCAGGTCACCCGTTTGTTCGCCAGGATCAGTCTGCTGACAAGGATTTCGCAGAAGCGTTTATAGAATTTAAGCTGCAGGAAAACGTTTGAAGCGCTGATGATGTCCGGTTCCACCATCAGGATAAAGGACTCCATTGTTGTCTTGACCCCGGCGGACCTCTTGATTTCCATGACCATTGACATCTCGCCGAAGCAGTCGCCTGTGGTAAGGGTTGTCAGTTCCACGGTTGCGCCTTTATCATCGATGGTCTTGAATACCGAGACCTCGCCTTTGACCAGAATATAGAAGATCCTGTCAGAGGTTTCTTCCTTGATGATCAGCTTTCCTGCCGGGACCTTGAGCCACCTGCTGACCGACAGAAAGGACAGCAATTCTTCGTCCCCAAACTCGTTAAAGAAATTGATCTTTTTTAAGAATGATATCTGCTGCGCTATGTCTAGTTCTTTTCCCTTCTTGGAACCCATGATGCTCCTTTTCTCAGTAACTGTTCAGCAGCACTCCATCTGCGCACGATCAGGCCTTCTCGCATAGCCAACTATAGCTCGTCAGCCTGCTTGTGCACATCTGAAGCACTGCTGAACAGTTACAGGTCGGTGGTTTTGCACACTTTCCGCCATCACGCTGATATGGTTACCTTTTTCATAGATATAGATGCCTTGGAACACTGTAGCAATGTGACCTTCAAATATAATAGCTGTGTTAGGTCAAGACGTCAATGCCTGTGATACGTTCTTACGGGAATGCTGCTGAGGAACTTGGCGGTATGGAGAAAGATAAAGAGTGGTTATTTCCCGAGGCAGAATTCCTCGAATATCTTGTCCAGGACGTCTTCCGTAGTAGTCTGTCCGATGATATCTCCCAGGTGGTCAAGCGCCGCCTGCAGATCGATTGCGATCAGATCAGGCGAGAGCGCTTTTGTCAGACCTTCAAGAACAATCCCGGTTGATGTCAGAGTCCTGGAGAGGGAATCCCTGTGGCGGACATTGGGGACGCATGAGTGTTCCGCTTCCAGCATGTGTGTGTCCCCGGTCACGGTGTTGAAGATGGCGTCTTCGAGAGAGTCGAGGCCGGCATGGGTCCGGGCGGAGAGGAGAACAGACGTCTGGCCGGGAAACGTGTTGGTAAATTTTTCCGTATCAAAGTCCGGCGCAAGATCAGACTTGTTGATGACCAGGATATGATTTTTCTCCTGAACGCTCTGATAAAGGGTAAAGTCTTCATCTTTTAAAGGTTGGGTGGCGTCGAACAGAAGGAGGACCAGGTCGGCATCCGCCATTTTCTGGCGGGCCTTCTTGATCCCCATCTCTTCCACCGTTTCATCGGATTCGCGGATGCCGGCAGTATCGATGATTCGTACCGGCATGCCTTTGATGTCGAGGTATTCCTCAATGATATCTCGTGTTGTTCCTGGGATGGCCGTGACGATCGCGCGTTCCTCTTTGAGCAGGGCATTCAAGAGGCTTGATTTGCCGACGTTAGGCCGACCGAGGATGACAACGGAGATACCGTCTCTGAAAATTTTCCCCTTGTCCGAGGAAGAGATAAGCTCGGCGAGAGGTGTCTGTACATTGTCCCGGATTCTGCCGGACAGGTCGGCAGTATCCAGAATATCGACTTCGTCCTCTGGAAAGTCAATCGCCACCTCGATGATCGCGCGAACGGAGATCAGGGAGTCGCGGATATCACTCACCCGACCATAAAGATCTCCCTTCAGCTGGGAGACTGCCATGCCGAGGCTTTTTTTGGTCTTGGACTGCAGGAGTTCAAGGACTGCTTCCGCCTGTGTCAGGTCGATGCGGCCGTTTAAAAAGGCGCGTTTGGTGAACTCTCCGGGCTGTGCCAGGGTGGCGCCGGAAGAGAGAATGAGGGCCAGAATGGACTGCACTGCCAGGTAGCTGCCGTGGCAGTGGATTTCCACCACATCTTCACGTGTATAGGTGTGCGGGGCCTGCATGTAAACGGCCAGGACTTCGTCTACGGGAGTGTGTGTTGCAGGATCGAAGATCCAGCCATAATACATCTTGTGGCTGGTTTGAAGGGCGTTGGTGTTTTTGGGGCGAAAGAGCTTGGTAAGGATATCTCGTGAGTCGGCGCCGCTTATCCGTATGACTCCGATACCACCGGCGCCCGGTGAGGTTGCAATAGCCGCAATAGTAGGGTCGTGTGCGTCAGAAGACATTGTTGTCCCCGGGATGAATGGTCAGTTTTGGGATGCGTTCTTTCTTGGGTTTCCTTTCCCCCTTTTTCGCGGAGGCTTTCTTTTCCCTTTGCCGGGAAGATAAATCAGTATTTTTTTGTACAGACCCTCGCCAACGCTCCGGCTGCGGATGGTCTTGTCGTTCTGCAGGGCCATATGCACGATACGCCGTTCTGCAGGGTTGAGGGCCGGGATTGTTCGCGTCTTGCTTGTTTCCTTGACTTCTTCGGCAAGCTTCAGGGCCTTGTCCTGCAGGTCGTTCGCCCGTTGTGCCCGGAAGTCGCCGGCATCAAGCGCAATCATGACCTTTTTGAGGAATTTTTTCCCGAGCATTTTTCGTAAGAGGTATTGCAGGCTGTCCAGGACCTGACCTTCAGAACCGATAATATCATCCACATGTTCACCGGAGATATGTACGACTGCTTTGTTCTTTTCCTGGGTGATAGTCACCTCGGATGGATATCCCATCAGTTCGAGCACTTTCAGAAGTTCAGTTTTGGCTGTGTCGAGCATTTCGGGTGTGAAGGCCGGAAGCCCATTGCCCGTAGCTTCAAGATTCGTGTCCTCGTCGTTTGTTGTGTCCGGATATGTTTCTTCCGGCGTCGCTTCCGCTTCTTCCTCAGGATGAGCGTCAGCAGTATCTTTCGTTGTCTGTTTGACCTGTTCTTTCCTGGAAACAAGGATTTTCGCCTTTCTCCGGCAAAGGCCGAAGATGCCTGCAGAGCCGGGGGAAAGAACTTCAATATCAAGCTCTTCGCGGGTAAGGCTTAATGTGGAGCAGGCCTTGTTGATTGCATCATTAACATCTTTTCCTGAGTATTCCATTTGTGCTGACATATCGTTATCTCCAGACCGGATGATATTCCATCCGGCAAATTATGCGTCATCCTGGCGGTTGATGGCATATTGCTGCCCAATTGCCAAGAGGTTGTTAAGGAGCCAGTAGAGGACCAGACCGGAGGCAAAATTAAGAAACATGAAGGTAAAGATAACCGGGAGAAACATCATTACCTTTGCCTGGGTCGGGTCGGCGGCAGTCGGGGTCATCTTCTGCTGCAGAAACATGGAGCCTCCCATCAGCAGAGTAAGGACAGGGATTCCTCCGAGGAAGGGAATGTCAAAACCAATATAAAGCCTGTCCGGCGCGGAAAGGTCCGTGATCCAGAGCATGAAAGGGGCATGGCGCAGTTCGATGGTCTGCAGCAGGACCTTGTAGAGTGCAAAAAAGACCGGAATCTGGAGGAGCATCGGCAGGCACCCGCCAACAGGGTTCACCTTGTAGGTCTTGTACAGCCCGATCATTTCCTGGTTCAAGCGATCTTTGTCGTCCTTGAATTTTTCGCGAAGCTTTGCCATCTTCGGCTGCAGCTTCTGCATTTTCTTCATCGATTTCATGCCTTTCGCTGAAATAGGCCAGAAGAGCAGTTTGATGATAATGGTGACGAGGATGATGGCCACGCCATAGTTGTGAACATATTTGTACAGGAGGTTGAGGAGATACAGGGTGGGCTTGGCGATAAAATCCCACCATCCGAAATCGACGATTTTGTCGAGGCTGTAGCCTGCCTCCTTAAGGGTGTCAAGTTTTTTTGGCCCGAAATAGATCGTGTAGCTGTACTGTTTCCGGGTTTGTGGTTCAATGGCTTCCACAGCGCCGCTCAGCACGGTTGTCACCTTGTCCGTGTCATAGGCGCTGTAAGAGACCGTGAAAATATTTTTGGTGGTGTCGCCGACAGAGGGTTCTGGGATAACGCCGCACATGAAATAGGTATCTTCGTACGCGGTCCAGTTGATTGTGCCGGACACGGTTCTTGGATTCTCCAGCAGATCGTCCACCTTGATCTCCTCAAGAATCCCGTCTTGAAGAACGGCAGGTCCGGTAAAGAAAAATCTGGATGCCGCGTCAGGTGAAAACGGACTGTTTGTAAGGCTTAAGTAGGGCGCTCCCTGCAATGGATTTGCAGTCCCGTTATACACATCAATCGTAAGCTGCATCAGGTAGTCGGAATCACTGAAGGTAAGGGTGCGCAGCATTTCGATGCCGGACGGCAGAACAGTGTGCATGGTCAGGGTGTTTTCTTCCATCCCCTGGGTGAACACGGTCTCTTTATCGGCAGCGTAAACAGGAACAACTGTCCGTGCAGGCTCAATCCCCCAAGAGAAGTTAAGCGGGAATTCGACCGGCGACTTTACCTGAATCAATTCCTTGAAATCGGAATCCTCTGTCAGTGATTCCTTGTATTTTTTCAGCTTGAAACTTTTGATCCCTCCTCCGGTTTCGGAAACAACCGCTGCATACAGACTGGTTTCAACGGTAATGTCCTTGCCCTGAGGCTGAACAATTGCCGTCTCTTGTCCCGGCACGGCCAAAGGAGTAGGCGAAGTGGGGAGCGTGAGAGAGGCGGCAGGCCCTGCCTGGGTCTGAAGCGGCGTTGGTTGTTCGGCTGTCTGGGGTGAAGACGCATCGGGCGGAGGTGGCTTTGGGGCAAAGAAAAGCTGATAACTTAACAGAATGGCCATAGAAAGCATTATGGCTAAAAAGGCATTTTTCGTTTCCATAGGATTTCCCATGTCTCCCGTTTGACGGGAAGGGTAAAATTGATTTTTTTAGACTGTGGAGTCAGTGTTCGACCGGGTCGTACCCGCCCTGGCTGAAAGGGTGGCATCGCAGTATCCGGCGTATTGCCAGATAAAGACCTCGTCCGGCGCCATGTAGATTTATTGCCTGGATCGCATACTGCGAGCAGGAAGGCGTAAAACGGCAGGTGGGTGGAAACAGGGGAGAGAGAAAAAGTTGATAGGACCTGATAAGATATGTACAGATTTTTTTCACAGAAGTCTCATCCTTATTAGGGTTCTCTTAAAAACAACATTGTCCGGACAAGAGAATATATCAATTCAGGAGAGACCTTATTGCCAGCTTCACTTCCATAGGGCTGTTCAGAGTGAAAGCGCTGCGAACAGCAAAAACTATATCATGTGGTCCTGTCTTGTTTTTTTTTGAAAAGAGGAGCGTCATCTGCTCTCTGTGTAACCGATAGTATTCTCTTAGTATTCTCTTGATCCTGTTTCTTTGTACTGCCCGTTTAACGCCGTGGACGCTGATGCCCAGTCTGTCGCCTTCTCTGTCGTTAGGCGCGAAAATGATGCTGAAGTTGTTGCCGCGCAATCGTTTCCCCTGTCGGTAGACCCTCTTGTATTGATCAGGGGTCCTGAGCAGGCTTGATTTCGGCAGCGAGAAGGGTTTCATGGTGCATCACCAGAGAGCCGGATTTCGGCTCTTGCCCGAATCAGACACGGTCTTAAGCTGATAACCGGCGCCGACCTCTAGCTCTGCGCCGGTTAATTATGGCGCGGCCTGCTTTTGTTTTCATTCTGGCACGGAAGCCGTGTGTCCGGCTTCTTTTGATATTGCTGGGCTGAAAAGTTCGTTTGCTCATAGCTGGTTCCTTTGTTCAGAAAAAAATGGTTCACTTTCGTGGCATGCTGGAGGTGTTAAAGCGTCAGTGTATACAAAGAGGTTTCATGTTCTCGCATGCCTTCATGTTCCCTGCCGCTACAGAGTGACAGGTGTCATACCAGGCAACAATTAAGAGGTTGTTGGGTACTGTTCTCTCTGTGGCATTCATTCCAAGTGGAAGACTGAATTTCAGGCACAGAAACAAAGTAATATAACCGTATCGCAGGCCTCTTGTCAAGAAGAGTGTAAGTGGGGAGGGGATTATTGCAGGGGGTATGCTGCTTCGATCTGATGTATTGCCCCTTTTGGCGTCAACGTGCTTGAATAAAGGCAAAATTGACTGATTTCGCATGGTCCGGCGGCAAACATGCCGCTTGCGCCAAGAAAGCGGGTCACCTTGGATAAAGGGGCGTTTTTAAGCCGCCCCAGGGTAACGTGAGGTGAAAATTTTCTCTTTTCAGGCTCCAGACCCAGTTTGACAAGAGCCGCTTCAATACGGTTTCTCAGTCGGACCATCTGTTCATTTCTTTCTATCCCGACCCAGAGGACCCTCGGGGTCTTTCGTGGCGGAAAATGTCCGAGGCCTTTCAGGGACAATGAAAATTTTTCCGCGGAAATATCATTGAGCGCCTCTCTGATGTCAAGGAACAGAGCGCCATCGACCTCCCCTATGAAGCGGAGGGTAAGGTGGAGTTGATCGGTCGGGACCCATCTCGCACCAGGCAGTCCGAAGCAGAGTCGGCTGAGGTCCTCTTTGACCTGTTCGGAAAAATCTATGGCCACAAAGAGTCTGTGCATGATGCTTCCATAATTTTTATGGCAAAAAGAGAAACAACGAGGTTAAATATAAGGTTCGTGAGATTAGCGTTTCGTTTTTTGAAACGCCAAGTCGAACAATCCCGCTTTAGCGGAGGGTGTCACACCCGTGATTCATTTTTTAGTAAGTTTATCTGGAGAAGACAATGAAAAAAAAATCTGAGAGAGGTTCAGGACGAAAAATCTGTGTCTCCATTGCAGGCGATACGGTCGAAGAGGCGATTAGAGCTGCCGGCGTGGTCGAGTCTCTTGCCGATGTGATAGAGATCAGGCTTGATGGTCTTGCACATCCGGATGTCGCGCCTTTTATGGCGGCGCTTAAGACACCGCTTCTCTTTACCAACCGTCCGGAATGGGAGGGCGGTTTTTGGTCAGGGGATGAAGAGGACCGGATCAACCTGCTTTTAGAGGCGATTCATGCCGGCGCACAGTATGTTGACCTTGAACTGATGAGCGATATTTCGCTGAAGAAAAAAGTGCTTGATGCAGCGGCAAAGAAAAAGACACAGGTCGTTCTTTCTTGGCATAGCTTCAAGACCACACCCTCTTCGCAGGGGTTGCAGGATATCCTGCAGCAACAGTTCAGAAGCGGCGCCCAGGCCGGCAAGATAGTGACCATGGCCCATAATTTTTCCGATGTCTTGCGAGTTCTTGAGTTGCAGGTGCAGGCGAAAGAGATAGGGTTTCCCCTGGCTGCCTTCTGCATGGGGCGGGCAGGGATGATCAGCCGGCTGGCGACGTTGGAGATGGGAGGGTTCATGACCTATGCCGCACCGGACAGCGGTTCTGAGACGGCCCCCGGGCAGCTTACGGTGTCCGCAATCCGTTCCATGCTCAAGAATTTTCCGGAAACGAAATAAGTGAAAAGTGAAAAGTGAAAAAGATACAGACACTCGCATCCACTGATATTACCCTTGATGTGCCGGGTTCAAAGAGTATTACCCAGCGTGCTCTTATTGCTGCGGCGCTTGCCGACGGCGTAAGTATTGTCCGTGGCCCGCTGGCCAGTGAAGATACCCACTACACCGCTACTGCCTTGCGGGCAATGGGGGTTGAGATTGTTGAAAGAGAAAACGAATGGCAGATCATCGGTCGCGGCGGTCGGCTTACGACTCCTGCTGAGAAGATATTCCTCGGCAATAATGGTACCGCGACCCGATTTCTGACCTCGGTTGCAGCCCTGGGAAAAGGCGCCTTTGAAATAACCGGCGATCCCCGGATGGAAGAGCGGCCGATCAAGCCTCTTATGAGCGCCCTCAAAGGGTGGGGCGTCGCGGTTGAAAGTATCAAGGGCACCGGGTGCCCGCCGCTGAAGATTACGGCTGATGGTATAACAGGCGGTGCGACCCTGCTGCCGGAGGGGAAAAGCAGTCAGTATCTCTCGTCCCTGCTGCTTGTGGCGCCGTATGCAAAAAATCCGGCCGAGCTGGAAGTTGCCGGTGAGGTCCTGTCAAAACCCTAT
>DAOVSZ010000114.1 GCA_030627725.1 Desulfobulbaceae bacterium | reverse complement strand
TTGTTCTGTGTGCTCTGGCGGTGATTCTGGGCGTTTTTTTTGTGGTGAGACTGATTGCCCCCTTAAAGAGCATGCAGCAAAAGACGCTGGAGACTGCCGAGCAGATCACCGGCAGAACTCTCCCGCCGGCACGAGGAAATGAGATATCGAGCCTTGCCGTGACTTTTGATGCCATGTCTGAAGCCTTGCAGGAACATGAGAGATGGCGCGGGATTTCTGAAGAGGCGTTGCAGAGAAGTGAGAGTCAGCAACGGATGATACTCGACCGTCTGCCCGTGGGGCTTGTCCTGATAGAGTCGGAGAACCATCGGATTGTGCATGCTAATTCCATTGCGCTCGAGATGATCGGCGCATCTGAATATCAGGTGATCGGCCAGACGTGTCATCAGAACATCTGTCCCCAACAGCGTGGCAGTTGTCCGGTAACAGACCTGGGGCAGACAGTGGATAACAGGGAAGTGTTACTTCTGACCCCTGAAGGCGATGAGATTCCTATTCTCAAAACTGTTGTTCGTGTCACTATTAACGGGAAGGAGCATCTTCTTGAGACCTTTGTTGATATTTCCGACTTTAAAAAGCTTGAGCAGGAGCTCCGGGAGGCAAAGGACAAGGCTATTGAGGGAACGAAGGCTAAAGGTGAATTTCTGGCCAATATGAGCCATGAGATACGCACACCGCTGAATTCGATTATCGGCATGACAAAGCTGGCGCTCAGGCAGGACATGTCTCCGAAGGTTCAGGAGTACCTGAATACGGTGCAGTATTCCTCCAAGACACTGCTTGAGATTGTGAATAATATTCTTGATTTTTCCAAGATTGAGGCAGAGATGCTCAAACTTGAATCTACAGATTTCTTTTTGTGCGATGTCTTTGAGAACCTGTATAGCCTTTTTGGTCAGCGGACAGCTGACAAGGATCTGGAATTGCTGGCTGTTTTCGACCGTGATGTTCCGCACGATCTGGTCGGGGACCCGTTGCGGCTGAACCAGGTCCTGGTTAATCTGACCAACAATGCAATCAAATTTACGGACCAGGGAGAGATCATTCTGCGGGTGGATTGTCTGAAAAAGACGGACAAGATGGTGAAGCTTCTTTTTTCCGTCAAGGACAGGGGGATCGGGATTGGGGAAAATGCGGCCAAAGGCCTTTTTTCCGCTTTTACCCAGGCGGATGGATCAACGACCCGTAAATACGGTGGGACCGGACTTGGACTGGCAATATGTAAGAAACTGGTCGGTTTGATGCAGGGTGACATCTGGCTGGAAAGTACGCTTGGACAAGGGAGTATTTTTTATTTTACGGCGCAGTTCGGCAGGCAGGACTCTGAGTCGCCGGTGAGGCTCGAAATGCCTTCTGAACTGCATGGAAAGAAAATATTGCTTGTCGGCAGCAGAGAGACCTCGTTGGGCGTGATGCAGGAGTTGATTTCGTCCTTTATGCTGGACGTTGAAACCGCTTCATCCGGAGCTGAAGCGACCCGCATGTTGAAAGAGTCAAAGGAGAAAGAAAACCGGTTTGCGTTGATTCTGATGGACTGGCACCAGGAAGATAGGGATTTTGTCACTTCATTTGACAGGATCAGAAATGATGAACCGTTGTCCCGGATACCTCTTGTTATTCTCACTGCACTGCGCCGGGATGATGATATGCAGATGGCCCGGACGGCAGGTGTGTTTGCTCTGCTGCGGAAACCGGTGAGGATTTCTCTGCTCTTTAATACACTGCTTGATGCATTTGGTCGGCCTGACCGGAAGATATCGTTTGGAGATGACTCGGCTGATTATCAGGAATCCTATTACACAGAGTTCCTGAAGGGCGCAAAAGTCCTCCTTGTCGAGGATAATGATATCAATCGGCAGGTTGCAACTGAACTTCTTGAAAATGTCGGTATTACTGTTGAGGCGGTAAAAAACGGCAGAAAGGCTGTTGATGCCGTGTTTCATAATCAATATGATGCCGTGCTTATGGATATCCAGATGCCGGAGATGGACGGTTTTGAGGCAACCGAGGCCATACGCAAAGAGAAGCGGTTTGCTGATCTGCCGATAATTGCGATGACGGCGAACGTCATGGCGGAAGATCGTGAGAGGTGTCTCGGTTTCGGGATGAATGACTATGTGAGCAAGCCTGTTGAGCCTGTTGCGCTGTATTCGGTTCTTTCCAGATATGTGCAGGTAGATAAGGGTCGTTCGTCAACGCCTGGGCCTTTGCGTTTTGACGCAACGGTCCAGGAAAATATAAGAGAGTATGATCTCAAAGGTATTGATGTCAAAGCGGGAATTCATCGTCTTGGCGGCAACAGGAGGCTGTTCTTCAGCCTCTTGACGGACTTTGCCGTCAACCATTCGGAGGCAGTCGATGAAATACGGGACGCGTATGCTGCCGGAGATATGAAAGGGGCTTTTCGGAAGGCGCACACCCTTAAGGGGATGGCAGGTAATATATCAGCTGGAGACCTGTATAATGCCGCTCTTGAGGTTGAAACGGCCTTGAGAAACGAGACGCTTGATACTCTTGAAGCGCTTTTTGAAGAAACGGAAAATGAACTGAACAGTATTCTGAATGCAATGCGGAAAAAAGACCAGGCGACGCCGCCGCCGGGAGAAGAGGCACAGAAAGAAGAGGCACAGAAAGAAGAGGCGCCGGAAGACACGTTTGAAGAGAGTTCCGAGATTGACCTGGACCGGATATTGACAGCTCTGTCCACGGCCCTGAAAAAGTCAGATCCGGTCGGGGTGCGTAACGGGTTGAAGAAACTGCAGACTGTCCCAGCTCATGTGGTGTATAATAATAAAGTGGAGGAGCTTGATCTGCTGGTTAAAGATTACGAATATGAAACCGCTTTAAAAGTAGTGGACGAAGTAAAAAGAAGAACACACGATGGAGGAAAAAATGTCTCTTGATATATCTCAGTCGTTGGTTTTGATAGTAGACGATACGCCTGCAAACATCAAACTGCTGGTAGCGACTCTTGAAGAAGACTACAGAATCGGGATTGCAAAGGATGGGGTGAAAGCGCTCCAGTTTGTCGAAGAAAACAAGCCGGACCTCATACTTCTCGATATCATGATGCCTGAGATGGATGGTTTCGAGGTCTGTTCGCGCCTGAAGGCAAACCCGAAGACAAAAGATATTCCTATCATGTTGATAAGCGCCCTGCTTGACGTTTATGAGAAAACCAAGGGATTTAAACTCGGCGCTGTTGACTATATTACCAAGCCTTTTGAAATTCTTGAAGTCCAGGCCAGGGTCCGGACCCATCTGGAGCACAAACTGTATCACGACAAACTTGAACGACTTGTTGAAAACAGAACACTCAGCCTGCAGAATGCGATGCAGGAGCTCGACAAGGCGAATTCAATGATCAAGGCAGGATACAGAGAGGCGATTTTTATGCTTACCCTTGCCTCCGAGTTCAAGGATGAAGACACCGGCAACCACATCAAGAGAGTCAGCCTGTATACAAAGGAACTGGCCGACGTCATTGGGATGAACGCGGAGTTTATCGACACCATTTATCATGCCTCGCCCATGCACGACATCGGCAAGGTTGCGATTCCGGATAATATCATTATGAAACCTGCTGAGCTTGATGTCGAAGAATGGGAGAAGATGAAGACCCATACCGTTGCCGGCGCCAAGATCCTTGAAGGGTCGAACTCGCCGTACCTGCAGATGGCCATGGATATTGCCAGGTCTCATCATGAACGGTGGGACGGAACAGGCTATCCGAATGGCCTGAAGGGAGAAGAGATCCCGCTCGCCGCCCGCATCATGAACCTGGCGGACCAGTATGACGCACTCAGGAGCAAGCGTCCTTATAAGTCGGCCCTGGACCATGAAACAGTGATCAAAATCCTGACCGAGGGAGATGGCAGAACCATGCCGGAGCATTTTGATCCTGTGGTCCTGGGGTCCTTTAGGAAATGTCTGGATAAATTCAGGGCGATTATTGAGGAGTATAAGTGAGTCTTTAGGTAGAAGGCAGAAGGCGAAAAAAAAGCCCGGCATCAGGACATTTCCTGGCCGGGCTTTTTTAGTTTGTATACAGTTCCGATCTGGGTTTTAGTGACCGGCTGTAAGAATACCGCTTGCCGCCAGAGTCAGGATAAGCACCTCGGCAATGGCTATGATGGCCATTGCCTTGTCACCGCGGGCAAAAAGGCCGGGAACAATGGCGCTGTAGCATATAATGGTAACGCCGGAGAGAATGGCAATCGGCACGAAATTAAGAAAATCAGCGTTGCTGATAAGTCCTACCCAGGACCAACCGGTGGGCAGATGCTCCATGTGCAGAAACTGGGTGTTGATCGCCACCAGATAGTCGTGGACCGGCTGGCTCCAGTAGTTGGAAATCATGTCTACCGGAATGACAGGTTTCATGATCCCGAAGACGTAGAGACCGAAAGTAATAAACATTAAAAGCAGACCGACAAGCATCCCTTTCTCAAGGATGTTGGCGTAGAGAATCTGCTCCTGGGTAGCTTCTTTTGTAACAGTCGTATCACTCATTATAGGTTCCTCCTGAGATTGAGATTATAAGATGCCCATGGTGGTGAGTCCTTTATGCACGGCTTTGAGACCTGCAAAAAGGAGGATAGCGATAACCATCCAGCGGATAAAGGTGGGTTTTGCCACCTTCAGGATGCGCACGCCGATAAACGAGCCGAGCATGATCCCGATCAGGGAAGGAACAACCATCATCGGAATAACGCAGCCCTTGTTCACATAGATCCAGGCGGCAGAAGTATCGGTAATGGACAGCAGGAATTTACTGGTGGCAACACTGATCTTCAAGGGCGCGCCCATCATGATGTTCAAGACAGGGACGTTGGCCCAGCCGGCGCCAAGACCGAACATACCGGCCATAAAGCCGATGATGACAAAGGTCGCAAGTCCCATGGGGGTCCGGTGGACCTGCCAGTTGATGTCCTTGTTCATGGATGGTTCATGGTAGATGCCGGTGATTCTGAGTGCGGAAGAGAGATTGTCCGGCTTCTGCACATCCGGGATCGCTGATTTTTTTGCTGTGAACATGATGATAACGATACCGAGAATGGTAATGCCCAGACTGAGCTGAATAATATGTGTGGGCAGGGCCAGGCCGACCATGGCGCCGACAATGGCCATGGTGGACGCGATCACCGCGACCGGCATAGCAAGCCTCAAACTGGCGAGGTTCGCCTTTAAGAGGCCGGGGCCTGCTGCCAGGGCGCCGCACAGTGCGACCAGAAGGCCGGTGCCGCGGACAAAGTCAAGGTGAAACGGGAAAAAACCGGAAATGATCGGCACGAACAGAACACCGCCGCCGACACCGCCGAGCACCGCGACGATACCCATAAAAAAAGTGACGACCAAAAGTATGAGCGGCCATTTCCACCAGTTGGGGTCACCCAGGGTGGGGATTACCATTTCACCAACCTCGGAGGCGTATGCCCCGGCTGGACTTACCATGAGAGCGCACCATAGGGTCAGGGAGCCGCTACCAAACCATTTTAACATTTTGTTTACCATCTACTTCCTCCTCTCCAAAAAATATCCGCCATATAAGTGTGAAAACGGGTTTATATAAATTAAATCGGTTGTGACAACAGACTAGAGACCGGTTTAAACCTAAAAACGATGGATGTTATTGGGTATAGTTACTTATAGATTTGTGTTGGAATAATTAAATTAGATATGTGTTGGAATAAATAAATTGTCGCTAGTCTTAATGCTATAGATTTGCTCTGTCAAGGAAAATAGATATTATTTTTATAACCGGTTTTGTCAGGCCGATATCTCTTTGCCGATAATTCTATTGAAAAACATAAGAGAAAAATGGCATCATAATAGTAGAAGACCCTTTGTTCCAATCACCAGGAAAAGTGTTTCCCGGAAGGGCTGAGTGAAATAGTTTTTTAACTTATTTATCCGGTCATTTTTTCTATGAACGAACAGTTTCTCTCTTCAACTAAAAATCTCTCCGCTGAGATCGCTCATACTGTTTCCGGCAATATCCTGACCAGAAATAACTTTATTCTTTTATTCATTGCCTGGACGTTTCTTGTCATTCTTTCCGGAGTCTGGAATTATCATCATGCATCCAGACACTCTATTGACATGGCCAGGCTGGAGGCAAAAACCATCTTTCAGCATAACCTCGCATACCGGCGGTGGAACAGCGGCCTTGGAGGGATTTATGCACGAGTTACGGAAAAGAACCAGCCGAATCCCTATCTTGATGTTCCTGACAGGGACATTATCGCTTCGGACGGGACGGAATACACGATGATAAACCCCTTTCAGATGACCCGTATGGCCTATCATCTGATAATGACCCAGTCTCCGGAGCGCGCAGCTATTAACAGAACGGTCAGTTTAGAGTCGATGAATCCGCTCAATAAGCCGGACGATTGGGAGCGGGAGGTCCTGCTCGGATTTGAGGAAGGCAAAACTGATGACGTCAGCGAAATTACGCAGATCAACGGCAGGCCTTATATGCGTCTTCTGATGCCTTATTATGCCGAAGACCCTTGCCTGAAGTGTCATGGTAAACAGGGGTATGAGGTGGGCGATGTTCGTGGAGGAATGAGTATTGCCGTACCCATGAAGCCTTATTTTGAATCAGCCGGATCAGCTCAGAGGACAATGATAATGACCCATCTGATTCTGTGGGTCCTGGGCGCCGGACCAATTTTCCTCCTGTCAAAATATTTCAGGATCCATCAGCGGCAACTGGCGGAAAACGAGAAAAAATTTCGTATCGTTTCCGAGTTTGCGCATAACGTTGAGTTCTGGGTCAAATGCGAGGACGAAATTGTTTTTATCTCTCCATCCTGCAAACGTATTACCGGATACTCCCGGGAAGAATTCATGGCCCGACCGAGACTGCTGCGGGAGATTATTCACCCCGAAGACAGAGAGAGGCTCGTGGCGCTGGTTGAGGATTTTGAGCAGTCGAGCCATGAGAACCAGGAGTATCGGATTATCACCAAAAGCGGTGAGGAGCGCTGGATTGCACATACCGGCTATCCTATTCACTTCCATGATGAATTCCTCGGCAGGCGCGGCTGTCTTGTTGATATTACCGATCGAAAACGGCTCGAAAAGCAGATTATGCAGGCTGAAAAACTCCAATGCATCGGACATTTTGCCGGGAGTGTGGCCCATGATTTCAACAATATCCTCACCTCGATCGTCACCTTCAGCCATCTGATCCAGGATGGGATCAGTAACGATGATGAGGAGTTGAAGGACTATATCGACTATATGCTAATTGCCTGCAAGCTGGGGAAAAATCTTACCTCAAACCTGCTTGTCTTTGGCAAGAGGCAGCTTACCGACCCGAAACCTATCAGGCTTAATGAGATTTTGATTGACCTTTCAGACATCCTGTTTTCGCTCTTAAGCGATGAGATCAGGTGCACCATGTCTCTGTCTGAGGAGGAGAGTCTGATCTTTGCTGATCCGCATCAGATCGAACAGGTAATGATCAACCTCTGTACGAATGCTCGTGATGCGATGCCTGCAGGAGGCAATCTGAACATAAGCACTGAACATATGCAATTGTATGACGAATTTTCAGGGAAGTATTCTACGATTCCGCCGGGAAAATACATCGTGTTTGGAGTTGCCGATACCGGCGTTGGGATCAAGGAGCAGGACCTGCCGAATATATTCCAGACCTTTTTTACCACCAAAGGCTCAAAGGGGACCGGGCTTGGACTGAATATCGTGAAAAATGTCGTTGAACAGCAGAAGGCCTATCTGGAGGTCGAGAGTGTTGTGGGTGAGGGAACGACCTTTAAGATATTCTTTCCTGCCCGACAGAAGGCCGGACAGTAGTACACAGAGGCAGAAGGCACAAAGTTTTTAACAACAACTACCGACTACAACATCTCGCGATCTTCAGACCTTATTATCATTGTCATAAGGTTATTCTTTTAGTTTTT
>DAOVSZ010000205.1 GCA_030627725.1 Desulfobulbaceae bacterium | reverse complement strand
TCCATCTCAAGCTGGGGGATCCCGCTCTCCGGGCGCAGTACCTTTGTGAACCACGGCTTGTCCGGCAGCGCCATGAGTTTGCTGATATCCTCATAGACTTTTTCGACCATTTCCACATCATTGAGTTCAAGCCGCTCCGGATGACGTCGACCTCCCACCAGGGCCTCAAGAAGAATGTTGCCAACCGGCGCCCGTCCCGGAAACATGTGGGATGAGAACATGGCCCCCATCGTGAATCTGTTTTCCCTTTCCGGCGCGAGGTAGCCAAAGCCTCGGGGGACCTGGGCGGAAGCAGCAAACCCCATCACCACATTGACTATTTTTGCCACCGGAACTTTTGATATCGGCGGAGAGGAGAGTCTTTCAAGGAGTCTCAGCGATGCATTGACAGGCAGCGCCACAATCAGGTTTTTGGCGAGAAAGGTTTTCCCGTTTGCCGTGACAAGCCAGGTATCGTCTTTTCTTTCAATCGTGGTGACAGTGGTATTGAATTGGATCGATTTTTTTTCTGCCAGGATGTGCGTGAACTGCTCGATCCCTTGAGGGAAGCTGAGCATAGCCGGAAGGTCTTTCGGTTTTGATCCGGCAAGTTTTTTCTTGTTTTTTAACCCCTTGAGGACAGAACCGTATTCGATCTCCAGGTCGCGGACCCCGGGCATGACGGAATTGATGCTGAGCCTGTTGAGGTCACCTGCAAAGGTGCCGGAAACAGCAGCATCAACAAGATGAAGAACGCCTTTGCCGAATCGTTTGCCGGCCCAGGCGCCTATCGTCTGATCAGCCGGGTCCGGCTTGATCCAGAGGTCGGCGAGCAGTCGAAGTTTGTCAAAAGGAGAGAGCAGGGGAGTGGTGAGCAGTTTCGGGGGAGACTGGGGGAGCTCAACCAGTCTGCCGCGGTTGCAGACAAAGCGGACAAAATCACCAAGAGGCGCCTTCTGCACCTTGTTTATCAGACCTGTATCCTTCAGCAGTTCAAGGCTTTCTTCGGTGTTGTTCAGAAATCCGTGCGGGCCCCATTCGGCATGGAAGCCCTCTGCAAGAAATGAACGAATTGCGCCTCCGGGCCGATCACTCTTCTCTAAAATCAGGACATTGGTTTGGGGCTGTAGTTTCTGCAGGAAATGAGCGGCGGAAAGTCCGGAAAGGCCGGCTCCGATTATGAGGACATCATGGATGGTATTCATTTCAGATCATCTTGATCGAGGCTGTGATTTTTCCATTTTCAAGCAGGACTTCTATCCAGCCGCCGTCTTTGATCATGCCGGGGTTCAGGATATGAGTTTTGCCTATTGTGTCCTCAGCCCGGGCTTCATGGATGTGGCCTGTGAGACAGAGTTCGGGCTGCACCTTTTCGATGAAATTCCGGACCGCAACACTGCCTACGTGGGCGCCGGCGCTGATCCTGTCTGTTTCCGTGTTGAGCGGCGGTGCGTGAGAGACAAGGATTATTCTGCCGGCACTTTTGATTGCTTCATAGCCGATATTGAGCAGCCTGGCAAGCTCCTCTTCGGAATATTCGCCAGGGGTGTTGAACGGGGTGATATTTGAGCCTCCCATTCCCATGATCCCTATGCCGTTTATTACTTTTCCCCTGCCGTGAAGGTTCAGGTTGATATCCGTCAGATATTTGTCAACTTCCGGCTCATCCAGGTTGCCGGGCAGGGCTATGAGTTTCTTGTTCAAGGAGAGCAGCTGGTCCAGGATAATCTTGGCGTCTTTTTTGCCGCCATAGTTGGTGAGATCACCTGTTACTACAACGAGGTCGGCGTTTTTAATATCCGGGAGGTTCCGGATATTGCCAAGGGACATATGAATATCACCAAAAGCTATTATTCTCATGACGTGCTCTCCCTTTTTGTTTTTTCCGGCTTACGTAATACTATCTATCCCTACATATTATCTTATCTTTCCCTTGAGTGGAAAGGAAAAAATGGACTGGATCGTTCCGGGAGGGTTTGGTGCGCGTATTATGTAAACGTTGACGCAACAGATCAATTCTTATAAATAGAAAGACAATTGCTCTGGTGGATAGACTGAAGCCGGGAGACTATGAGATGCTTGTGATGGATGAGAAGGAGAAAATGTCGGATTCCGTGACCGGTTCAAGGGTGTTGATCTTTTATTATTCGTTCAGCAGCCAGACACGAGGGATTGTCTCCCAGTTGTCTGCAGGGATCGAAGTCGGTGGCGACCATATCGTCTGCGAGAAGATTGAGCCTCTTGTGCCTTTACGTTTTCCGATCGGTACAATTCCTTCAACCCTGCGGATGATGATCACGACCCTGTTCAGGCGTCCGTCTGTTCCAATCAAGCCGTTGTCGGATGTCTGTTTTGATTCGTATGATCTGATCGTCCTGGCCGGCCCTACCTGGTCGTACAACCCCAGCGGGCCGGTACTCTCCCTTATTCAAAGAGATGGACCGGTTCTGTTTTCCGGTCGGAAGGTGATTCCTTTGATTTCGTGCCGGGGGTACTGGTGGCTGCACTTGTATGGATTGCGGCGTCTGCTCAAGGTGTGCGGGGCCACAGTTCCGAACTGCATTGTCTTTTCTCACCCAAGCAGTGAGCCGTGGCGAACGGTTGGTGTTTTTTTGAAGCTTGCTGGAAAGATGCCGGAAAAATCGTGTATCGGCAGGTATTATCCAAAATATGGGCACTCGAGACAGCAGCAACGGGAAGCCTTCAGATTTGGAGGCCTGATCAGTGATGCATTGAAGCGAGACAGTCCTCTTTCCGGACTGAACTTCCGGACCCCGATTGCTTTGCCGTAACTAATACTCTATCCCTTTTTCCGCCGTTATTCCTTCTGTGTAGTGATGCTTGATTTCGCGCATTTCCGTGACCAGGTCTGCTGCTGCAATAAGTTCTTCTCCTGCGTCTCTTCCGGTCAGGATAATGTGGAGTTTCTTGGGCCGGGCAGTAAGCTCCGACAACACCTCTGATGCTGAAAGGATCCCGTAGAGGATAGGATAGGTGATCTCGTCAAGAATGATCATGTCAAAGGAGTCGCTTCGTATCTTGTCAACGGCCAGGTCCCATCCTTTCCGTACCGCATCGATGACCTGCTGCCTGTTTTCCGCCTCCCAGGTAAAACCGGTGCCGGTTGTGTAAAGTTCTATCCTGTCACCGAAGAAATCAACCGCCCTGGATTCGCCGGTTCGCCACTTTCCTTTGATAAACTGGATAATGCAGACCTTAAGGCCGTTTCCTGCCGCACGCATCGCCTGGCCAAAGGCGGCAGTAGTCTTGCCTTTGCCATTGCCGGTATAGATGAGGATCAGTCCTTTTTTGTTCATGGGGAGCGCTTTTTTGTGTGACCTGCTGCCAACCGGACCGGTCGGCTGTTATATTATGCTCAGGAAAAGCCTGATTTCGAGGAACAGCCGGAAAGCGCTCCGGCAGGCACTGAAGATGAACCTGCAATTCGGAAACTGGAGGCGGAGATCGTTTTTTTGACGTTTCTGCTGCCGCATTTCTTACAGGTAACCGGATCGGCGCTGGAAGTAGATTGCAGAATTTCAAAAAATTTCTGACAGTCCTGGCACTTAAATTCGTAGATTGGCATGATATGACTCCCGAGGTAGAAAAAGCATAAGCTATTTGTAACTATTCAGGTGGCGCTGAATACTTGGCCTAAACACCATCCTGTAACTGTTCAGCAGTGCCCCAGATGTGTACCCATCCGGGCATAAACTCCAGCAGGCTGGAGAACTATAGTAGTCCTATGTGAACCAGCCTGATCGTGTGCAGATGGGGTGCTGCTGAACAGTTACAACTATTTTAGTGTATGCTTAACTGTATGTGCTGCCGTTGCCCGTGTCAACCAGGACAAAAAAAGAAATTCGTGGCACCGTGCATGGCGGCAAAAAAAAACCCCGCGTAGTACGCGGGGGTGAGTGCTTCTCATTCTTTTAATCTTACAGCTGCACAACATTCTCTGCGGCAGGACCTTTGGGGCCGTCGACGACCTCAAACTGGACCCGCGCTCCCTCATCCAGGGTTTTGTACCCGTCTGTTTTGATTGCAGAATAATGAACGAAAACGTCGTTTCCGTCATCCTGCTCGATAAAACCAAATCCCTTTGACGCATTAAACCACTTTACTGTACCTTCTTTCACTTCAACTACTCCTTAATGTACTGGCCCCTCCAGGAACCACTTAATAAAGATGCCCTGGATATACGTTTATAGCCCGGGCCGGCAATACCTTTGCAAAATAAACCCAAAAAAAAAGCGCACTTCCTTGTCTCAAAGGTTGTGCGGCTTCATTTTTGAAGTTTCTAAACTGCAAACAGATACTGCACAATATAATATTATAAATTTAGCATATTGCTACCCGGAAAGCAAATTTTTTTAAGGCTGATTTTTAAGGCTGATTGGAAGTTAAAGTTTTTCCAGAAAGGTAATAAACTGCTCCAGGGCGTTGCCTTCCTTCTTGTCGTCTTCAGGCGCAAGCAAAACCGACATGTAGAATATGCTGTCCATCTTAAGCGCCATTCGTGCGTCGTCGGCAAATTCCTTCAAGCCTCGCTCTGTATGAGCGCGCATATCGACGGCCAGCCCCTCCAGGGCATCACGGGCAAGGTCAGGGAGCCTGATAAGAAGATTTGTTTTCTCCTCATGCTTTTTACGGTAGGTCTCTTCATCTTTGTTGATATCGAGTGCTGCCTGGGCCGCATCTTCCAGTTCACGAATTTTTCGGGCTTCTTTTCTGAGAAGCTCAAGCAGAGTGTGAAGGTTGCTTTTATGCATTCTCGGACAACCTCCTAGATCATGCCGACAGACTGGAATTCGATGAAACGCCGTACCTTTTTCCTCTGTTCTGCTGAGAGGCCTTCAAACTGCACACCATATCTTCTCGCTGAAATCTCTTTCGGGGGGAGTGCGGTTTCCGTAACGAGTCGGACAGCCATCTTCCGGGCCTCTATGTTTCCGACATGAGGCCGAGTTCGTGCCACTGGTCAACCGGGACTTCTTCCGCGAGCTGGAGGGCGCCGGCGCTGCCGACAAAATCAGGGTCCTCCACGCAGGTTACCTCGATATCTCCATACTCCTGCAATTGCTCTTCAAGCATGGCGTCAAGGCCACGGATACGTGATCCGCCGCCGGCAAGAATAATATTTTTCAGTGTTTCTTCCTGTTGCTCAGGGTCGAATTTCATTATTACGGTCTCAATATGCTCTACGATGTCGGGAACGATGCTCTCGCATACGGACCGGATTTCATCAGTCACGTCATATTGCATCGGTTTCCCATCGGCACGCAAGGTGACAATGACAGGTTCCTCCGGTTCGCCGACAAAGGAATGCGCCTCTTTGATTCCACAGGCAACCGAACGTGTAATCTGGACCCCATGATACCGCCGTGCGATGGCGGCAGCCAGCCGTTCATCGATAAAATCTCCGCCTTTTAACATCGTTACCTGGTCTTCCGGCGCCGGTATTGTCCCCTTCATGCCGCAGATGTCCACTGTGCCGGCGCCGATATCGATGACAATACAGTTGTCGAGTTTGTCCATCTGGTATGCCACCATGAACGGTTCGGACACAACGAGTGAAAGCGACATCATTTCTCCGGC
>DAOVSZ010000101.1 GCA_030627725.1 Desulfobulbaceae bacterium | reverse complement strand
CCGGCGCCTTGTTCATGACCTCTTCGACCTGGACACCCTGCATGATATCCTGGTCCCGGCCTTGATCAAAATGAATGCCCTTTCGGGTCAGCTTCAGCGTATAGATGGAATCGGTGTGCAGGCGCTGGGCAACTGAAGAGGCCACCATGCAGGCGGCCATGAGAGGGAGGATGAGGTGGTAGTCGTTACTCATCTCAAAGACGATCAGCATGGAGGTGAGAGGCGCCCGGGCGGTAGCGGAAAACACGGCTGCCATACCCACCAGGGCATAGGCGCCGATCTCGCCGGTGATATGCGGAAAGAGGGCCTGGGCCGCATACCCGAAGGCGCCCCCGAGCATGGCGCCGGTAAAAAGCGAAGGGGCAAAGACGCCGCCGGAATTACCGGAACCAAGGGTCAGCGACGTAGCAAGGGGTTTTAAAAAAATCAGCAAGACCAGAAGCAGAAAGGGCGCGTTTCCCTGGAGCACGTCTGCAAGGAATGTAAACCCGGAGCCATAAACATGCGGGAGATTTTCAGCAAGCGGCATGCCCATCCTCATATCTTCCGCTGAAAGAGAGAGGCTTTCGGAGAGATACGGGTAGGAGAAGGCCAGAAGACCGAGAAGCAGGGCGCCGATAGCTGGTTTTATCGACTGCGGGATGTTCATTTTTTCAAACAGGGTTTCAAAAACATCCAGCATTCTGATAAAAAAAACTCCTAAGAGAGCGGCGAAAAATCCCAGAGCTGCATAGAGCATGATTTCCCATGGCGAATGCATGATATAGGTCGGGACAAGAAAGGCGGGGCGGTCTCCTAAAAAGGCCTGGCTGACGATGCTTGCTGCAACCGCGGAAATGACCACATTGCCGAACACAGTCACATGCAACTCGCTCATCAGGACCTCGATGGCAAAGACAACGCCGGCAATGGGCGCGTTGAAAGTGGCGGCAATGCCTGCTGCCGCTCCGCAGGCAACCAGGTTTTTTATCCGTCCGTCAGAGAGGTGAAACCATTGGCCGAGGGTGGAGCCTAATGTGGAGCCTACCTGGACTATAGGGCCTTCGCGGCCTGCTGATCCTCCGGTGCCGATGCAGAGGGCGGATGCAAAAATCTTGGCGATAGCCACCCGCGGACGGATTCTGCCGCCATGCAGCATCAGGGCCTGCATGACTTCGGGAACACCGTGCCCCTTGGCCTCCTGGGCAAAAAAGGCAATAACAGGTCCGGAGACAAGGGCCCCTGCTACCGGAATAATGATGAGCCACAACCGCCCGAGAGAAAGGACGGTATCAGGCCGGGTATAGGAAAAGGTCTGGATAAAGGAGATGAGTTTGATGAAAATGACAGCGGCAAGTCCGGTGCCGGCGCCGACACAGATCGCCATGACAAGCAGGACCAGGCCTCTCCGGGGAGCAAGTTTGTCCAGCAGTCTGGAGATATAGCGTCGTTTACTCATCGGACACCGGGGAAAGATGTTCTGTTATGTCATGCAGTAACTGGATTTTATTACAATAAAAGATAATCTGTGTCTGTCAAGAGAATATGGGTGAAGGAGTATAAAGTAAGGTTGTAAGGGGAGGAACGGGGGAGGTCGATTACGACAGGGCCTCATTGATGGCTGAGATAACTTCTTGTTTGGTAAACGGCTTGGTAAGGGCTTTTCCGGCGCCAAAGGCAAGCGCCATATTCAGATAATCATCCGGCTTGTCCCGACCGCCGCCTGACATGGCAATCACCTTGATCTCCGGGTGGGTCTGCTGCAGTTCACGGATCGTTTCCAGTCCTTCCTTGTCAGGCATGATCAGGTCTGTTATGACCAGGTCCGCCTTTTCTTTTTTCAAAAAGTCAAAGATTCCTTTGCCGTTTGAAAAGGTCACAACGGTATGCCCCTGGTTCTCAAGAATCCTCTGGAGTAATTCCCGGATAGGGGGATCGTCGTCTGCAATGAGAATAATGGCCATATAGATTGTATCTCGAAAAAAAGATAGTTTGAATTGAAATTAAATTATACTAAAAAACAGCATGCACAACAAGGCGTTATTCTTTCTCTTGTGAATGGTTACGGGTAAAGCAGTCGAGTTGCGATATAAGATGCGTGGAGAGTTCGCCGAACTCTCCGCCGCACCGGATCGTGATGGCCGAGTCCGAAGATTCCATCATGTCGCACTGGACCGGTTTCACCGGTATTTTTTCCAGAAAAGAGCCTGACGATATTGTATTGTATGAGAGGGTATCTTCCCCTAGAATTATATCTATTTCAAACGGGTCGGTGAAGAATCTTTCCTTGTTTATCGGAATGAACGCGATCCCGTCCATGTTAACATCAATGATCCGGGCAAGTTCGGAATAGTCCCCCTGTCGGCACAGGGCATAGATGCCGGTTTCAAGCTGATTCCTTTTGTGCCGCCGCCGTTCAGTGATGATCTTTTTTTCTTCAGTCATTGCATACTCCGTGCAAAAACATGTGTTATGTGACGGCGCTAAGCGCTTAAAGACATCATAGAACAATCAGAAAGAATTATCAAATGAAGTAAGGATTTTTTGTATCAGTTGCAGATCCTGCCAGGCGTCCTTTTTCATTTCAGTATTTTTGAGCAGGAATGCCGGGTGGAAGGTGGGAACAAGCTGTATCCCGTTGAAGTTATGACTCCTGCCCCGCAAACGATGGAAGGGGGTTTTCGAGTGCAGCAGGGCCTCTGTTGCCAGAGGTCCCATAGCGCATATAACCTTCGGAGAAACTGCCTCTATCTCTCGCAGGAGATAAGGGGAGCAGCAGAGAACGGAATCTGCCGCCGGCTTTTTGTCTCCGGCAAGCGCGCATTTTATTGCATTTGTCAGATAGACTTCCTCCAGGGTCAGTCCGATAGCCTGCAGCATCCTGGCAAGCAGGTCCTTTGCCTGATCTGAAAAAGGTCCTTTTTGTCCATCTTCTCCCGGGTATTCACCGACAATAAAAAGGTCGGCATTCGTGCTGCCTCTGCCCGCAATAATCCGGAGCCTGTCCGTATGCAGGATGCACCGGGTACAGGTTGACAGCCCCGACTGTATGTCGTTTAAAACAGTTGTCGGATTACGGGTGGAGGAGGGATTGCTGTCAGGGGAAAGCGCATTCCGGGGCACGGAACGTTTCGATGTCTTCCCGTCAGTGCTTCCGGAGACGCTTTTTGTTGTCAGAAACCTTTGTAACGCCTGGGTAGCTGGCAGTTCTTCAAGGCCGATGGTCCGGTAATAGGCAAACAGGCTGCGGAGTTCCTGAAGGAGTTCTGGAAGGTGGTTTTGGGGCATGATACAATAGGTAATTTCCTGAGACGGTATGGTATGTGATACTATAGAGAAAAATTAACCGTTCACCGGGGTTACAGCTTTACGGAACGCTTACGAGAAAAATTAACACATTTTACGTGAAACACAAAGCGGTTTCAAGAGATGGGAAAGAGGGACACAAAAAGCATAAGACTTTAATGAAACTCTAAAGTATAATGTTTTTCAGTTGAGGTCTTGTTGTTTGTGAAAATGAAAGTCGAAGGAGACGCCGGTCATGCAGGATTTCTTTAAATCAGATAAATGGACTGTGATACGCTATGCGTTTTTCCCTTTACTCATGTGGACTGTGGTCGTGGTTCTCTTTCTGGTCTGGAACTTTTCACATATCAAGAGGGACACTGTAGAACAGGCGTGGATTGAGGCAAATGCAATTTTTGAACATAACCTCGCTTATCGGAAATGGAATACCAGGCATGGGGGCCTCTATACCTTTGTGACTGAAGAATTCCAGCCCAACCAGTACCTGAACGTGGAAAAACGTGATCTGACAACCGAAGGCGGTCTCGAGCTCACCCTTGTCAATCCTTTCCAGATGACACGTCAGGTCTATAAATTGCTGAATGAAGAGTCTTCGGTGACCACTCTTAACAGGACAGTAAGCCTGATGCCGGTCAACCCGGAAAATACACCTGACGCATGGGAAGAGGAAGCGCTTTTCAGTTTTGAGGCGGGAGAGTATGAAGTGGGTGAGATTACAAGCCATGATGGGCGTGATTTTTATCGTCTCGTCAAACCCTACAACACCCTTGAAGGCTGTCTGAAATGTCATGGTGAACAGGGGTATGAGGTGGGAGATATCCGGGGTGGAATGAGTATCTCGGTGCCGATGGAACCCTATTACATCAATGCCGTTAAAACCAGGAATAACGAACTGGTAACACATCTGGCCATATGGTTTTTCGGGGTGTGCGGCATCATGCTTTCCAGTGTGAAGTTTTCGGACAAGCAGCGGAAGCTTATTAAAAGTGAAGAACAGTTCAGGCTTCTGGCTGAATATGCAAATGACCTGGAGTTCTGGGTGACGGACGATACGGTCGTTTTTATATCGCCTTCCTGTGAACAGATCACGGGCTACAGTCCACAGGAGTTTTACGAGACCCAGGGTTTGCTTATGGATAGAGTACATTCGGATGACAGGGAAATATATCTGCAGAGCACCCGGGACGATACAGGCGACAGACGGGCGACAGAGTTCAGGATCATGACCAAGGACGGGGATATCAAGTGGCTTTCGCAGATCTGGCGGCCCATCTACAGTGACGGGCAGGTCATGGGCAGGCGTGTTTCCGCGCGTGATATCACAGGCCGGCGAAAGCTTGAGGAGCAACTCTTTCAGGCGCAGAAGATGCAGTCCATGGGCCAGCTGGCCGGTGGCATTGCCCACGATTTTAATAATTTTTTGACAGGAACCCTCGGGTTCGGGGCTCTCTTGAGGAAGCAGTTGGACAAGTCGGCTGACGACAATGCCAGAAGTTATCTTGCCAAGATGACCGCCTCCCTTGAACGGGCGCAGCACCTGACCAGCAGTCTGCTGGCATTCAGCCGCAGGCAGATCATCACGCCGACTAATGTGAGCCTCGATTCCGTGGCCAGCAATATTGCCGAACTCCTGCAGCCTCTCATGGGCAGCAGGATTGAACTGCGGATTCATTGCAAAGGCGGGGAAAAGAACGTCTGGGCTGATTATCATCAGCTTGAACAGGTCATCATGAACCTGGCAACCAATGCCCGTGACGCCATGGAACGAAAAGGCGTGCTGACCATCGCAACTGCCGCCGTGCATGTGGATGAAAAATGTGCCGGGAAAAATGAAGTGTCGCCCGGCCCCTATGTGCAGCTTTCGATACAAGACACCGGCAGCGGTATTCCCGCCGACAAGCTGGAGCATATTTTCGAGCCTTTTTATACAACCAAGGAAATAGGGAAAGGGACCGGGCTGGGGCTTGCCATGGTCTATGGCATTGTCAAACAGCATGGTGGGTTTGTCACGGTTGAAAGTAAAGTCGGCGAGGGAACTCGGTTTACGATCATGCTGCCGGCAGCTACTAAGAGCTCGGCAGTAGAGCAGGTCCTCATACCTGAAGCGGGCGCGGAAGATGCAGGCGGCGCCGGTACGATACTGGTCTGTGATGATGACGAAACAATCCGTGATATGCTCCGGGAGGTGCTGGAGTCGAACGGCTACGAAGTCATAACAGCTCCGGAGGGAGAAACAGCAATCCGGAAATATCATGAGAACAGGGACAGGATCGACCTCCTTCTCCTGGATATGCTGATGCCCGGGATGAGCGGCAGGGCGATTTATAATCAGATCAAGGCGGATGGGGCTGACTGCAGGGTGCTGTTCATGAGCGGCTATGCCGAGGACGTTATCAACTGGAAAGGGATGATTGACGTTGGGGCGCAGCTCATCAAAAAACCTGTTGATATTGAACGGCTGCTTGCCGTTGTCAAGGAAGAGGTACGCAAACAGGGTTGACCACTTCGTGTTGTCAGATTTTCCTTCTGCCTTCTACCGATCTTTTAGAGCACAATCTCAATTTCCAGTTCCTCATCGGCAAAGATGGCGCGAGGCCTCTTTATGCGCACGGTGAGGCGCTGGCCTTTTTTCTTGTCCAGCATGATGGCCTTGACGTCTTCAACCGTGGCGATCGGCTCATTGTCAATGGCGACAAGAATGTCATTTTTTCTGATCCCGGCGGCCTTTGCTCTTCCTTTGGGAGTGACCGCCTTGATGGCGACACCATCGTCCTTGCCGTCCAGGAGAACACCCATGATGGCCGCTGCCGGAAGATGGGCTGGAGAGGTGAAGATCGAGTAGTCGGCCAAGGCTGGATCGATATCGATATGAGCAGCGTTCACCACTACAGCCTGTTGCACGGGGATACGCCTGGCAACGCGGGGAGGGATCGCTGAATCCTTCATAACATGCCCCTGGCCGGCCAGAACGATCATATTTTCTTCCGGATGGGCCTTGAGGTATTCTGCAATCGTCTCTGCCATGGTCTCATCCCAGAGGGCCTGGGATTGTAGAAAGTCTTTGAACTGACCGCCGCCGTTTTCCTGATGGCCCCCGTGCATTTTATACACTCTGGAGATACGGTCCTGATATCCAGGCATATCCAGGTCACGCTCTGCAGGAAGCATTTCCTGCTGTTCCGGCGTAAGGGCTGCGATTCCTCCGTTTTTGAAAACCGTACTGACGATGTCCCGTTCGAGATTCAGCGCCACTATCGGGACCTGATGACGCCGCGCAAAGTTGATGATATCGCGGTAGAGTCTGTAGTCAAAACGCCATATTTTATAATAGTGCGATTCTTTAAGAAAGGTCTTCTCGTCTGTCTGGCGACTGATGAAGCGGTCAAGCGCATCTTGGGCCGGATGGGTGAACATCTCCATGCCGATTGCGAGGTTCGGATTCTTTTTGTACAGTGCGCGGATAACGCGGAGCTGCAGGAGATGGTCGGCGTAGTCTGTATGGGACTCACCGACATAGACAACCCGTTTTTTTGACAGTTCCGTAATGATATCGTCAAAATCAAGGGCCTTGCCGACCTCTATCCCTTTGGGCGGGACATCCAGGGAATAGTTTTGGCCGGAATCGGTGTCGGTGATCTTTTTTTCCGAGATCCGACCGTTTTTAAAAACGAGGGAGCTGTACTTGCCGTAGTGTTTGAGTTTCCTTGCCGCCGGAGCGACTTCCTGCGGATCATCTGCTGAGACAAGGATTGCCACTTCAGAGTGATTGAGGGGATTTTTCCGGACATCAACGGTCATGCCGACTTTATTATGTTCCGGACGGGCAAAAAGTGAAAGCGCAAGTTCTGACGTGGGTCCAAGAAAGATGACCGAGGCCCCTGAAATGTCGCTATCGTCCGCCTCGTCGGAAAGGACGGTTTCGCAGTCGATCGTCTCGAGCATCTCGATAAGCGGGGAGAAAACGTCGTCTTTTGCATCTGTTGCAAGAATGGCCAGCTTTTTCGGCGCTCCTGCAAAACGGGACCATACCGGCGGCAGTTCATCAGGAGATAACACCCGCATCAGGTCGTAGTCCGGATCAATGACCATTTTTGACGGCAGGTCTGCAAGGGGGATTTGTACTTCTTTTTTACTCGTGGAAGTCTGGATGATCTTCCGGACCTCACGGTCCGGAAGAACGATCGTGACCGGCACGATCAGTTCGTAGGCTTTCTTGTTTTTCTGGACAAGCGTAAAGGAGAGAAGCGGCTGGCCGTTTTTTTCCCGTATCGCAAGGTCGTTTATCCTCAGCATTGGCACGTCGGCTCGCTTAAGCCACTGGTCGAAAAAATCAGCCAAGGACGAGTTGGAACGGTTTTCAAAGCTTGTCTGAAGATCTTCCCAGGCAGCCCTTTTGTGGCGCATCCGGTTGTAAAAATCCCGTAAGGAAGCGTTAAAGACCTCTTCTCCCAAGGATGTGTAGAGCATGTGAAAGAGCATGGAGGCCTTCTGGTAGCCAACTGCCCGGACACTCTGTTCGGCCGGATTAAAGTGACCGGCGCTGCCTTGAAACTCTTGAAGTGTGATCGGATTTTCATCACTGACGTAGTTCTGGTATTTGATGAGTTGTTCCTTGCGGAAGGTGATGTCAGCTGCCTTGTCGGCCTTATACGCGTGGTCGGCAAGGTAGGTTGTAAGCCCTTCCGCCCAGTTGCCGGAACCTTCCGCTATGCGGATACTGTTGCCGAACCAGGCGTGCAGGACTTCGTGGCCGAGCGAGGTGTCCTGAATAAAAGGCAGCCGAAGTACGACCTGACCGAGCAGGGTAAAGGTCGGCATGGCATAGCCGGTTGGAAACCGGTTCTCAACAACGCTGAAGCGGGTATAAGGATAGGGGCCGAGCAGCGCTTCGTAACGGGCGAGATAGCCAAGGGTTTTTTCACGGTAGGTAGCGGCAAGGCGCTGGTCTTCGCTGAAAAAATAGGTATACAGGGTCTTGCCATTCCCGAACGGGACCTGTTCCACGATATACGGGCCGGCAACAAAATTCAGGGAATGGGCCGGGTAGGGGAAGTGAAAGCGGACCTCCTTTCCTTCCTGATT